>JABSQI010000136.1 GCA_013215905.1 Legionellales bacterium
GCTTCTGAATAAAGATGTTTATATTACCGAAAGAGAGTGGCAATGTATCAAATTATTAGAGTATGGTTTATCTTCTAGAGAGACAGCAGAGATCTTGGGGATATCTAGGAGAACTGTTGAAACCCATTTTGTAAATATAAAAATAAAATTGAATATTAATTCAAAAGATCAAATTTTAGAGATTAACAAAGTAAGAGAGGAAAATATATGATAACCCCAGAAATAATAGCACTAACAGGAATGGTATTGTCTTCAATAATATTCTACCTTTATGCAAGAGAAGTTAATAAAGAAAAGTTGACCTTGGATGGGTTTATGTTATCTGATCGAAATCTTAAAAAGAATCAATTTGGTAGCACATTTGCAGCCAGCAGTTTTTCTTTGGCAATAAATACGATGTTTCTATTTATGAATGCACAGCACTACGCAGTTTTTATGTTAGTTGCTCCAGTGACATATTTATTAGGACATTACATATTTATTGCCCTAGTAAGAAAATCAGATGTGGATGTTAATGATTGCCGTACGGTTTCTGATCTATGTTACAAATTTTTTCCTAGTAAGGCTTTGGCAAGACTAATTACTTTAATGACTATAACAAGTTATCTCATGTTGATATTTGTAGAACTATTTATAGGCTCTTTAGTTTTAACTTTCTTCTTGCCTCAAGATCTTATTTATCAAACAGGCTCTTTTTTATCAATAGGAATAATTGTCTTATTATATGTAAGGCTAGGGGGGTACAAGGCATTAGTTAAGACGGACAAGTGGCAATTATTTTTAATGATGCTAGCTACAAGTTTGATCACAATATTTGCTGTTATTTCGCCAGTATTAAATGATTTTGGAGCAAGAGAAATATTTTTGGATATGATTACGCCAGCGGATACTCTTACAGAAACAATTA
This sequence comes from Legionellales bacterium, assembly GCA_013215905.1. The sequence continues at coordinate 908 of JABSQI010000136.1, forward strand.
TTTTTAGTGTGTGGCTTACTATTATGAATTTTTTAGTTCCATGCACGCAAATAGCTAATTGGCAAAGAGTATCTGCTTGTAGAGATACAAATATATCGTGGAGAGGCTTAATATACGGCACAAAGCATGTAGTATTACTTTTTTTATTGACATTATTTGGCTTCATTTTATTAAAAGCCAAAGGATATCAATTAACATCTTTAATAGATTTTTTATCTCTTGTTAAAAATTCTAGTTGGATAGGGGCATATTGCATATTTCCTCTAATGATAGTTGGGTTTTGTAGTATGGTATTTTCTAGTGCAGACGTTGCTATTATATCTGTTAGCTATGCGCTTGCAGATCAAAATAGCTTTCAGAAAAAATTTGCTATGATGAGAGAGCAGCAGTTAAGGAAAACTCTGACTAATTTAATTATAGGAATATTAATAGTTTTAACGGTTATATATTGGTTTCAGTTCACGGCTTTAAAAGATTGGCTGCTAGCTCTAATTTATGTTGTGTGTGGACAAATAGCAATTCTTAGCCCGTTTTGTATTTACATCCTTTTTAAAATGGGCAAAAACAAAAATTTTAGTTTAATCCCATATAGCCATGGAAATAACATTTTAATTATATCAGCTTCATTATTGGCTTGGTTTATTTTGTTGTATGGGGCATATCTAACAAAAATTACTGAGTATCAGTTATATTCTCAGCTATCAGCCCCTTTAGGAGCAGGAATAATATTTTTATCTATAATTATGGCTGGAAGATGCACAAAAGTGTATAAAAAAAGTATCGCATAAGTAACTGGAAGGGATACCTAAGCGATATAAAAAGTAGTACATTAGTACTTATGTTTTAAGAAACAGGTAGATATATTAAGGAAATAGAGAAAAATTAGACTCAATGTTTGGGGAAGTTAATCCCCAAACACCGAGAAGATTTTAAATGTTCAGTCCAAAATCTTCTCTAAATTCTAGCATATGGGCTATATGCCTGTAACGGGAAATTTTTCGGATGAGTCTAGCTTTTCTCCACATTGGGGAAAATCATGATGGTATTTCAAGGTTATAAGCCAAATTCTTACAAAAATAGCGGAAGATCTACGCTTAGTAGGTCTTTAGCTATTTCTTACCAAAATCTCTCTATTAGCGAATTTCAGCAAGCGGTTAATGGGGTTTTCTTAAATATTTCTTATTTATTTACCCAAAAGACACGATTTTTAATTTATCAACTTTACCAAAGGAGATGTAGTAGTGAGTAGAGGTATTATTAATTATTATTTTGATCAAGAAAAATATTCAATGAATATTGTTAAACAAAAAAGATCAAATGTTATTACAACAAATCATTTTATTTTAAATGTTTATAAATTTTTGTTGCAATTTAAAAATAAGCTAACTATAGTCGGGATGCTAGATAGAAAATCTAGCGTGAGGCAAAGTTTCTTTGTGAGATCTGAAACATTCGCCCCACTAATAACCCCCAAAACTACTTGGAGATTATGTAAATGGAAAAATATCAAAAGACGCAGCCTCTGGCTATTAGAATCTACTATCAATCACAGAATATGGTTATTAACTGGTAATTTTTGCAAAAAAGTTACGCTATTTGATAATTGTATTCAGTTTGTTAGGAGAGGTTTAGCTATGTGTGTTGCTGCAAAACATTGTATTTATTTTCTATTGTCTGGGATGATTCGGGTTATTTTAGGTCATCTCAGAATCCACATTTTTAATTTCACCGAAGCTTTTAGCTTCAAGGAGTCCTCAGTATGAATCGTTCAGAATTAATTAATCATTATTGCCAGACTAAGGAATATAGAGCTATGCCTATAGGGTTAAGACGACATCTTAGAAAATCTAAACTATCAAGTGGAGCTAAGGAATGTTTTGACTTGTTGTACGATGAAGCTACTTTTTCTAGTGACTGGTCTACTCGAATTTCAAGACATCAGATAGCTAATCAGCTTGGAACTGCTGAAAAGCCTAAAAATATTAATACTGTTACCAGATTGCTAGCAGAGCTTGAGAGGGGCAAGTATATTATTCGCTCTCGAAATATAGGGGATACATCGACTATTTATATTAATTTTCCTGAAGATGTAATTAATGATATTGAAGCAACGCCAGATAGAAAGAGGGTGGAAGCTATTAAAAAATGTGGCACAGTGGTTGATTCTAGCTCTACACAAAAATGTGTAGCCCCCCTATGCAAAAATGACGACTCTACTTTAAATAATAATATATATATAAAATACAACAAGAAACTAGATACGGATAAGGTTGAGTCTTGTGACCCATCCAAAGAAAAATCTGTTGTTGTTAATTCTTTTTTTATGGATGAAGATTCAGATTCAAGATCTGTAGATACTGTAGAGCAAGAGAATAATCTCGTGGAGCGTATTTCTAGCTTGGAGAAAGATATTCAATCTCTTTACAACCAGACTAAGGGTAAGAGTTCTGACGAGATTTTAAAAATCTATCGTGATATTGATAAGCTCACCCCACAAAAGCATGAGTTTGAGAGGCAATTAGCTGTTTTGAAGCAGAAGAGTAAGCCTAAGAAAGATATTGGTGATAGTTTACAAAAATTCACAGATAAGCAGCTAGAAACCATCAGGAATTGCTCTATGTATAAGGCTAAGGGGGATAAGACTCAAGCTAAAAAATATGAGAGAGGGTTAATGCAGCAGGTTTTAACAGGCTCTTTGAATACAGTCTCGTATAAGACAGGAAAGCCTATGACGATTGAACACAGATTGAATATCGCAAAGGGGAAAATATATTCTAAGCATGAAGATTTTGACTTTGGGATTAATTGAAATGGAAAAAATAAATTTTATAAATAAAAATATTTTAGAAATGATCAAGAAAAATATTTCTTGGATCGTGTTCAACAGACAGATCAAAATGTGGAAGATAATTTTAAAAAAATGAAAAAAAGTTTGAATGTTATGACAATAACAACTATTATAAACACGCTAGATAAAAAAATATTTAGCGTGATAAAGATTTCGATCGCCAAAAAGAAACCTTTATCACTGACAAGAGTAAAACGATACTTTACACTTGCTAAGTGGGATAATATCAAAAAAGCGATAATATCGCTATCAAGAAAAACCACCCAAGCACGGATAAAGTTAAAAAAACTAATTATATTAATCGGTTTAGGAGACGTGCTTGTGTGTATGTCAAATATAACAAATAAAATAGCTAATAGCTGTTCAATTGTTATTTCTAGTATTGCCACTAGAGATATTCATAATTTTGTGGGTATTTCTAGTGGTCTCTCAGTTTTAAATTTAAGGAGTGAAATTATATGAAAAAATATACGGTTGTTACTAATACAGGTGGTGGCGGATGGAAAAACCAAGATGCTGTTAAGTTAAGAAATAGGCTAGAGAACAAATCTCATAAATATTGTTCTGAATTACCAAGCCTTAGAGAAAAACGAGACAAATTGCAAGAGCGACTGCTTAAACTAGAAAGAGATATTTCTTATAAGGAAGTAGAGGCACAAGCTAGCCTTGAAAGAGCAATATGGATTAATAATGGTTTGCCACAAGAAATGCAGATAGATTTCATGAGGAAATTCAAAGAAAGAGGAGTAGGGATATAATGACTACACAAACGAAAGTAATTGAAATCAAGAATTACAAAAATATAGCTAAGAAACAATCTTGCAAGAAGAAAGTTAAAAACTCAATAGATTATTTAACAATTGGTGTAGATTCTCACTTTGAGGCTCAAAAAATAGAGTCAAAAATCGCCATGCTAGAAAATGAACTTTATACGGTTAAATGCAATTTAGAGAATAATAAACGTAGGTTAGCTGAATATCGATTCAGAGCTATCGAAAACTTGCTTATCTCAGCTAAAAGCCAAAATAAGTCTGCTATTGAGCTTTTAAAAGAACACTATAAAGGGGCATTTGAACAAATGCAGTTTGATTTCAAGGATGGTGATAATAATGAGTAATTTCATTGGAGATATGAAAGAGTTGTTTAAACAACAAGGCTCTACATTTGATAGGGTGTATGTAGATGTAGATGCGGTTGAATCAATTGATAAATTATGTATTGAGGTTAGAGAATTAAATAATAAGGATGGTGAATTATGGCAAGTATATTAGAGCAAAAAGAAAATAATATGAGTCCTGAACTATACGATTGGTGTTTAGAGCAGAGAGAATTGTATAAAAATGGTGAATTATCTGAATTTCAAATTAATAAATTAAAAGAAATTGGATTTATCTTTGATGAAAATGAAGCCATGTTTAGAAGTTTGTTTTACAGCGACAAGGATTTTAATTAAAAATTAGAGGA
>JABSQI010000137.1 GCA_013215905.1 Legionellales bacterium
TATCTCCATGAAAATTAAATATTGTCTTAAAGAAAATTATTATACCATAATTGAACATTAGCTTTTAACTATAAAAGAGGATGATAAATATACAATTTTTTAAGTGGGCAACAAAAAAGAAATTCTTTCTAAATACTAATATTTTTAAAATAAGTCAGCATATATAGAATTTAAAATTTCTTAGCCTATAATAATATTGAAAGAGTAGCTATGGAAAATAATATTTTTTGGCAAAATCAACAAATAACAAAAAAGAAGAGAAGAGGCATGCTAAATCAAAAACCTTGTATTCTTTGGTTTACAGGCTTAAGTGCATCTGGAAAATCAACTCTTGCAAATGAAATCGAGAAAGAACTTTTTAATAGAGGCATTAAGACATATTTACTTGATGGTGATAATATAAGATATGGTCTCAATAAAGACTTAGGATTTTCTTCAATTGATAGAATTGAAAATATTAGAAGAATAGGAGAAGTTTCAAAACTTTTTGTAGACGCAGGAATAATTGTATTAACTGCATTTATATCTCCTTTTAAATCTGATAGACAAATTGCAAGATCTTTAGTTAATCATGATGAATTCATTGAAGTGTTTGTAAACACACCAATTAGTGTATGTGAAAAGAGAGATCCAAAAGGTTTATACGAAAAAGCCAGAAATGGGGACATTAAAAACTTTACTGGAATTAGTTCTCCTTATGAAGAGCCTTTGAGTGCTGAATTAGTTATTAAAACAGATATCCTTTCTATTGAGAAGTCATGCGACAAAATAATGAATTATTTAATTAAATATGAATATATAGGTGGAAATGAGAATGGATACAGTATTTAAAGATATTGAAATAGAAGATATTAAAGCTATCGCATGCAATGCAGGTGAAAAAATATTAACAATATATAATAAAGAGCACCAAATATCTTACAAAGAGGACGATTCACCCCTAACTCTCGCAGACAAAGAAGCAAATAGAATCATTTGTTTAAAACTAGAAAAACTTTATCCTGATATTCCAATAATTAGTGAAGAAAATGAACAAATTGATTATAAAACTAGAAAGAACTGGAAATATTACTGGTGTATTGATCCTATGGATGGTACAAAAGAGTTTATAAAAGGAAGCAGTGAATTTACAGTCAATATTGCATTAATCTACAAGAATACGCCTATTCTTGGTGTTGTTTATGCCCCTGTATTAAATGATTTATACTGGGCAAAACTAAATGAAGGTGCATTTAAAAATGGAGAGAGACTTCCTCTTATAACAAATAAAAACCCTAAAAATAATTTAAATGTGGTAACCTCAAGATCTCATTTATCAAAAGAAACACAAGAATTCATTAACTTATTAAAAACAAAAAAGATCAATCAACTTTCTCTGGCCAGCTCACTAAAGATTTGTATGGTAGCTGTTGGAGAAGCGGATATATACCCACGTCTAGCATCAACCATGGAATGGGATACTGCTGCTGCTGATGCAATTATAAGAGAATCAGGAAAAATGACTTTTAATTATTATAATAATAATCCTTTGTGTTATAATAAAGAAAACTTGTTAAACCCTTGGTTTATAGTTAAATAATATAAAAAAAGATTCTTATGTATAAAGATACAAATTTAAGATCCCTTACAAAAGGTGTTTCCTGGCGTTTTATTGCCACAACAACAACAATTATAATAGTTTACTTCTTTTTTGGAAGACTCGATTTAGCGATTGCAGCAGGAATGATTGAATCGGTTCTTAAAGTTGGTCTCTATTGGGCACATGAAAGAACTTGGTTTAAAATTAAGTGGGGAAGAAAAAAAATTGAACCTTTTAATCTTTGGTTTACAGGACTTCCATGTGCTGGAAAAACGACAATTGCAGATGAAGTGTATAAAGAACTCTTAAAATTCGATATCCCCATTGAGAGAATTGATTCAAAAGATATTAGAGAATTAATTCCAAATATTGGATACACAAGAGAAGATAGGAATAGACATATGCATAGAGTTGGTCATTTAATTAAAACACTACAAAATAATTCTATCTCCTCTGTTGCATCATTTGTCTCACCCTATAAAGAATCAAGACAAACCATTAAGAAAATGGTAAAAAATACTATTATCGTGTATGTAAAAACCGATATAGAAATATGTAAACAAAGAGATGAAAAAGGAAAATATAAAAAAGCACTACTAGGAGAATACAAAAACTTTACAGGAATTAATGATCCATATGATGAACCATTAAATGCCGAAATAATTATTGATACAAATATTTTATCAAAAGAACAATCAACTGCAATAATACTTGAATATATTAAGAAAAATGTACAAGATAACATCTAGTTATTTTTAATAAGAGGATAAAGAAATATCATGTCTTTGTATAATTCTTCAAAATAATGAAAATATTAAAATTTCTTAATATTTAAATATTGTACAAAAATCCACTTTATTATCTAATACTTTTCACTACTAATACATCATGTATATTACTCAAATGAGGGAAAGAATAAAATCTACTTACTTTATTATCAACATCATAAAGAGACATTCCTGCATTAAGCATAATATTATCTTTTATTCCAAATAATTCACTCATATACATATCTTCACTTTGCCCTACATAATAGAATCTTCCATCAAAGGCAAGTGCTCTAGCAAAACCAAGAAACTTTCCAACTATTTTCTGATTCCCAATCCAAAAATCACCTCTCATAGAATCAAGATAACAAACCTTATTATTAATAAATTCAACACTATGAGGTTTCCATAAGGTATTGATTAAAATATTTGGAGATTTATGTATATCATCTAAATCATATTCAAATATTCCTCCATCCATTATATCTTTTCTCCACGACCCCGTAACAGAAAAACAAGATACTAATAAAGAGTCATCTGCAACAGTTAAATCATTAATATGATGAAGTCCGCCACCAGCTTTTGTAGACTTTTCCGAAATATGTATAGTATCAATATGTTTAAAGCCATCTTTTTTATAGACATTAATAGTATCTGATCCTGCATTAGCTATATAAAAAAGTTGCTGTTTTTCGTAATAAGCAATACCACATCCATTAGGTTTTTCATTTTTATTTGAACTTTGATCTATTTGATATTTATTAACTAACTCATATTTCTTATTTACTACATACACTAACTTTTCAACAAACTCAACTATATAATACAAGTCATCAACTAAAATCATTTGCCGAAAATGTCCACTAAGTTTTTTTTCTAGCTCTAATGTTCTTGTATTAAATAAATATAGTCCACCTCCCATTTTGCTGTATCGTTTACCACCCTCTTTTTCATCATAATCACTACAAGCTATCAATAAATCTTGATCATACTCTCTGATTTCATGTAATAAGGCCCAATCTTTAAATACAGGAGAACAACAACAATTTGTACCTTGAATATATCCAAGTTCTTCTATTGAATCTAAAATTGATTCATATACTCCACCTGTAATTATTATCATTACATTCTTATCGTAAGGACTAAGGTTTTCAGGTAATACTACGGGAAGATTATGATAGCTCGTACCTTTATATTCAGGATTTATATCTACAATAAATTCTACTTCTATACCATCTAATTTTTGTAAGGTTTTATGTACCCAATCTTCTGATCTTCCCCATAACACTACTTTCTTATTTTCACATGATTTTCTTAGTTCGCTCCAACTTTTCCAAATTCCACTCATTATCTTTCCTCTATTATTTATTTTTCCAAATAGGATGTTTTAATTGCCACTTGCCATTTTGCTTTTCCCATAAATGAGGTGATCTTATTTTATCAATAGTATCGTGGTACTCTTGCATTGTAATATCCATGTAAGTACAACAATCTTTAATATATTCTGTAGGAAATTCTCCATCAAATCTTTTAATAAGGGACACCCCTTCATCTCTTGTTATATCGCCATTTCTAATTTCTTGTGCAGAGTCATAAGTAGCACGTCCAATTCCAAATTTCGCTGAAGTTGTATGATAATGAAGCCAATCAATCTTATCATCTAAGGAGCTGTATTTACTAAAACTACCTTCCGTACGATAATCATTTGGCATAAAATTAGAATTCTCAACAGAATAATAATAAACATCTTGGGGGTGCCATTTAACATAATAACCTAGATAATGTACCTCCGTACCAGTTTTTTCAATTGCATAAGGACTAACAGGGAAGTAAGCTTCTAAATCAGATAATTTAAATCCATAATCATCTATTAAATCTTTAGCCGGAATTCCACCTAGAACTAAGTCTTTTATACTTAATTCAGCACTAAAGTATTTTGAATCTCTTGTTGGTTTTTCATTATCTTCAATTGCATTTCCATATTCTGCTTCATTCTCACCAAATACCACTAAAGGAATATCCAATAAAACGGAGAGTCTTGGAGCAAGATTTTTTTGACCTAAAATAAAAGGCTGAAAAGGATGTCCTAAATTCAAAAAGGCATTCCTTGTTAAGAACTTGTGCAATTTCCTATTTTGATTGTAGGTATAATTAGCAAAACCAGAATCTAACCATGCATCAAAATTTCTTCTACCTATATCAGTATAAAGGGCCGGAGGCCATGTAATTAAGATAGGATTCATATTATATTTATACTTTAGGATATGTGCAGCTTGTACGCTATCTTTTCCACCACTTCCTGGTACTACTACATCATATCGTCCATCCTTACGTCTAAACTTATTACATAATTCTTCTAATTCTTCATGCCGAGAATCCCAATCAATAGATTTTTTCTTTTCAGCAAATTTACAAGCATCGCAAATTCCATCTGCGTTGAAAGCAAGAGTTTTTTTCTTTTCTCCCACTTTTTGTTTAAATTCAATTGTAGATGCTGGTCGTTGATTATTCATTGTACATTTTATACAAAACTTTACATCTAATGGTAATCCATATTTTCCTAGTAGTTGACTCATGTTATTTCCTAAAGTTCAAGAAAGTTTTTAAATAATTTTATGCCAGCATCTCTACTCTTTTCAGGATGAAATTGCACACCATATATATTATTTTTTTGAATTGACGAAACAAATTTATGTCCTGCATATTCTGTAAGTGAAGTTATATTAGTATAATTAATTAATTCGTATGAATGCATGAAATAAAATTCCTCACTTGAGATACCCTTTAAAAGCTTATTTGAGTGGGTAACCTCGATTACATTAAAACCAACATGTGGAACTTTTGCAT
>JABSQI010000138.1 GCA_013215905.1 Legionellales bacterium
TAATCACAACGGTATTAATTTTCAGTCAATGTTTTATGTTACCTGAAGATGCGCTAGAAATTGCTAATTCCTCCATGTGGTCGTTATTTTCATTGGCTAATGTGTATTTTTGGCTTTACTTAGACACAAGTTATTTTGCTCCTGCTAGTAATCAAATCCCTCTACTGCATCTATGGACTATAGGGATTGAAGAGCAATTTTATTTATTTTGGCCTTTTCTGACTTTTTTGTTTTATCGAGGAAATAGTAAAAAATGGTTCTTTATACTTTTAACATTTATTGCTATCGCATCGTTTTGGTTTGCCCAATGGTTTTATTTCAGCTCACCAAAATTTACGTTCTATATGCTTCCATCTAGAGCAGGTGAATTTATTGTTGGGATTTTAGCTGCTGGAGTAATTTTAAATTATAGCAATAAGAAGATCCCAGTAATATTGTTATACATTGGTTCTAGCTTAGGGCTATCTTTATTATTATATTCAATTATATATTTTTCTATGAAAAACGTTTTTCCTGGCTATTTAGCTATTCTTCCTACTATTGGAACAGCTTTGCTAATATTATCTGGATATTATAATAGTGGTTGGATTACTAAAATCCTTGCTTTAAAACCTTTCACTATGATAGGAAAAATATCCTATTCTGCTTATTTATGGCATTGGCCGATATTAGCAATTTATCGATATGTCAATTATGAAGTAACTTTAATATCAGGAATAATAATTTTTATACTAATACTTGTAATTTCTTGGCTAAGCTATCGATATATAGAACAGCCGTTTAGAAACACAAACAAATCTGCAGCAAAAATATTATTATACTATCTCATAGCGACAGGGATTTTATCGGTTAGTATATTTGTATTTATAAATCTCAAAGGACATGGGTTTCGCAATATTAATAGTTATAAACACAAAACTGTATTTATAGATACGAGCTACGCACATGAAAAGATATGTCTTAAAGACCGTTTAAATGAATTTGTAATAACAAGTAAAAAATATGTGTTAGGACATGGCACCACATGCACCCCTAAAGTTCTTCTTTGGGGGGACTCAAACGCTGCGCATCTTACAGGACTGATTGAGACTTTTGCTGAAACAGGAAATTTCAGTTTTAGAAATATTGCAGTGCAATCATGCGCGCCATTAACTACAATTGATCCCAAGTATTTCATACCATCTAACTGGGGGAATATAGTACAACGTAAAATCAATGATTGTCGGAAAAGTCTTAGTCTGACAAAAGAAAAACTCATGGAATATGATGTTATCATAATGGGTGGAAGGTGGGATAGGCACGCAATAGCCATTACCAGAAACAGCAAAGGAAAGAAAGATTTTTATGAGGCATTGTCTGAGCAAGTAAGAATTCTCACCAGAGCAGGAAAAACCATTATCATAATAGGAGCAAGCCCATTATTTCCAGGCAATGATCGCAAGTGCGAGCGCAAAGCCATTAGTTTACCATTTACTCAATGTAAGCGTATTTTCCCTGTTAATAAAAGAGTAACTACTGTTAATAAAGCATTAAAAGAATTTGCCAAATTACATGAAAATGTTGAGTATTATTCTTTTAATGACTATCTATGTAAAAATGGGTTTTGTTATAGCTATATAAAAGATGAAGAAGATGAAATCTACCTTCCCTATGATGCTGCACACTTGAGATACGAGGCAATGCGCAAACTTGGAAAAATCATAATTAGTAAAGAAGGAGATGTGCCATTGCCTTTCAGAAACCTATTCAATTAAGAGACATGGAAACAGTCTAATTTCTACTGTTTCAGTTTATTGTAACTTGTATATTAATGACATTGTAAGCAATTGCAAGCGAAAATTCTTTTCAATAAATATTAGATTATAAGTGTTTATATAATTCTTATTTTGACATTCTCACCCACCTAAAGGAAGGTGATTCCTGAATATTACTTCAGGCTGCTACTAGATCGCTCGTTTGCAAAAATTCCAAAATTCCTGATTCACAGAAGTTGCTAATACTCCTTCTCCACAGGCTAACATGGCATGTCCTGCCACTAAAATATTTTTTGCTGCATTTAGATCAGCATTATCTTTATGACCACAGTTAAGGCATTCAAAATCAGTGATCGCTTAAGGAGATTTAGGTTTTTGCCAATTTATATTTTTTGCATCTTGGAGGTTTGGTGCTACTGCTTTATCTAAAATGCTCAACAACTCGTTATGAGAATCTCCCCAAAAAATTGATTTATTTTTAATTAGTACATCTCGTGAGATGTTAGCATTGATTTTATATATTTCTTCATAATTTATATTTTTCTCTATAGACCAATCCTTCTCAATCCCTTGTAATACCTGTTGAATAGCATGTTGTTGTTCTCTAGCTTTATGCACATAATATGCTATACCAAAGGGCGAAAATTTTCTGATTTTACTATTTTCTGTACAAAACCTCCCCAAAAATTTGGTAAGCCTATTACTCTTCTTATCTATGTAATTTGAAAGTTCCTTATCTAAATCAATTAGTCTCTTTATAAAAATAATACTATCTATATCAGTTGCTGTTTGATATATCCTTATTTGTTTTTTAAATGCATATTTTTTTTTAATAGAATTATCTTTTTCTCTATTTAAATTATTCACGTTTTTTTCAATTTCATAAAGCAAATCTTCTTTATCCTTTATCTCCCTTGAAATTTTCATATCTTTTAAAACATAAAATTGCTCATTATATTCCTCCCAGTTATCTTGAGCTGATAATAATTCCAAATTCTTATTGTTAAAATCTTCATTAAATTTTTTATTAAAATTTTGAGTTCTTTTGGATGCAGATTTGGAATCAACATATTTATAAAATGCTTTTCTTACTTCATTAAGCTCTTTTTCAAGTTCCTTTAAGTTTTTTCGTAATTTATCTTCTGGTAGTTGTTCTTCCCTTCTTATCCTATCAGCTTTAGCCTTATATTTTGCCCTGAGTTCTTTAGCATTTTTAATAGCGGTTCGTTTTTCTGCTAGTATTAACAGATCTTTTTTTAAACTTCTAGTATAATCTTCATGTAAATTAATAGCTTCCTGATTCACATTTATTAATTCTTGTAGTTTATTTACATTTGCCTTACATTCTGAAATAATATGTTCATACTCATAAGCCATTCCATCCTTCAAAGCATTTTTTAGTTGTGAAATAAAACCTTTCTGGTTAATTGCTTTGGGAGAAGTAATCTCAGAAGATAGTTGTTTTCTTCTTTCTCCTAAAATATTACGATTTTTAACATATGCACTAACCTTACGCTGAATAATTTTTTTACGTTCCTTCTCGAGTCTAATAGCTACTGGATGAGTAGAGATTATTGGGTTACATCTATAAATAGCACCAATTTCATTCTCTACCTGCAACATTCTTTTCTCAATTTTGCCAATATCTCTTAACTTTCTCTTAAGCGTTGGATCTCTATTAAATAAATCTATAATTCTCTGTATAGCTTGTTTATCTTTAATATCTAGAGTATTCAAATGTTTAGAAAGACTAGAAGCCTTTCCTAAATTATCCAATTCATTTTCAAATCCTACTTGACTTAGCTCTTTTATAAGATTATTTACTGAACCTTTCTTCTTTGAAAGTAATTCTTTTTCCAGTTTCTCATAAACATCTAGCATCATTTTATAGCAATCTTCAGTCTCAGACTCCGACAATCCCTGATATTTACCTTCCAAGGTATTATAGTACTGAAAATCATACACTGGACTAGATTTATAATTTTTTATCCATTTACTTGCAGATTTTTTCCCAGATTCTACTAAAGTATTTACTTCTTCATCGCTTATATCAAATTTTAATGTGCTTATACCTTGATCATCTATCTGAATAATTCTAGGACCATGTCTATCAATTGCGCTTCTATTTATCTGCATACCAGATATCAAACTACCAATATACTTTAAAATCCCATGTTTTTTAGATTTGCTTTTAACAGACTGATGCCAAATCTTTCTCTGAATTTCCTCAGCACTATCTATTAAAAAACCTAGTAAAGCTGGATTACCACCTGTTCTTGTAAAATTATACCCATCAGGCAAAAAATCAGAATTGTCATATATTTCTGTAGGAAAATTACTACATAAACCTCCATCAACATAATAATCCCATTCATCTGTAGCAGGATTTTTAACTGGAACTGCTGCAAACATACCTGGATAAGATCCTGTTATTCTAACAGCATCTATAATTCTAAAATCTAACTCTTCTTCACCAGCTCCAAAGATTACAGGATTTTCTTGCGTAATATTTGTCCCCGTAAATTTCATATCTATAAATTTAAACTCAGGAAATTCTTCTTTAATTGCAGTAAATTCACTAAATGTCATATTTTTTATATCATCATAATTAATTTCTCTGTCTGTAATATTTGGAAAACAACCTGATAATTTTTGTAAGTTACCGTTAAATTTACTATCAATTGTCTTTTGGACCTTATCAACCAAGATCTTTGCAATTAATTCTCTATAATTATCACCACTAGAAAACCCATGTGTTTTAGAATTTATTAATTTATGTATTCCACTAATTTTATTAGCCAAACCAGCAGGATCCCACCATTTTCTGTCTTTTTCTTCAACAAATTTTTTAAAATCTAGTTCGGACATAATTCTTTTTACCTCTGAAGGTTTATGCCCAGTTCCTAGCAAAAAAGCTGTGATACCTCCTGCAGAACTACCAGCGACAGACTCTACTTCATTTAACATTTGATTTTGTTCTAAGTTCTCAAGAGCGCCTACATATGCAATCCCTTTATCACCACCACCTTCAAATACCAGATATTGAGGTTTAACTTGTAAATTATAAACAAAGAGAGGATCATAATTATAATTATAGTCGAGCAAGCTGCTCTTCCAAATTTCATTTACAGACGGCTTAAGTTTTTTAGATTTTTTTTTTGGCATGCATTTAGTATAGCATATGATTATTTGTAGCTTCTTACATCACCATAGATATCTAATTGATTTTATTTCTGAAACAGATATATTATTGTAAACAATTAAATTATAAAAATTATCTTCTTCTTAGCCGATTTGGCTCTCTCTGTTAATTCAATATTTATAAGTAATATCATCTAGATACGCTGGGATATTGTTTATATTAAACATAACTACTAATTTTAGTCAGATTATAGTTTGTTTATCTTTAGATATAACTATATTGTAAAAT
>JABSQI010000139.1 GCA_013215905.1 Legionellales bacterium
AATGCACTCATGAATGATAATCGATAATAAATATGATTATGTAGAATATTTATACAGATATTCACTAAAACATAATGAATGTAGTTTTTCGGCCGATATGTCGCTGCACTCAATATTTATATAGTTATGAAGGATATAAACAATCACAAAACTCAAATAATAATAGAAGCAATAGCAGTGGTTGTGTAATATTATAATTTTCAAAATTTATCCCATCTATATTTAATAGAGGGAGAAGTTATACAGTAAGAAAAATAAATTTATGAAAATTATTTATATAGTCCATAGTACATCTAATGACAACGAGATTTCCATAGCATCTGGTAAATACGATGTATCATTGAGTACCAGAGGTATTTCTCAAGCCAAAGAGTTGCATAGCTATTTTAGTAGGGAGAAACACAATCAATGGGGAAGTATATTTTCCTCTACTCTTATAAGAGCTATTGATACTGCAAATTTGGTTTTTCCAGAAATGCAAAATACAATAATAAAAGATGCTAGGTTAAATGAAATTGATTACGGGATTTATACTGGAAAAAATAAACAAGAAGTTGATAAGCTTAAACAGCAATATATTTATAAATGTTTCCCTGATGGAGAATCATATAGTGATGTGGAAAAAAGAGTCAGGGATTTTTTAGAACAGTATAAACATAAAGAAATAATAACATTAATATCCCACCAAGCTCCTCAGTTAGCTTTAGAAGTAATTTGTAATCAACAAAGTTGGCAGTCAGCAATGGATTTGGATTGGCGTAATTCTAATCCTAAGAAATGGCAGTGTTTTTGGACATATTATTATTCATAAATAGAATTTTTCTGGTACTGGGTAACTATTTATATATTATAAAAACACCTATGAAAACATAAAAATGTTTAAATATATGCCATTATTGTTCTTTTGATAAATATATCAGTTATTAGTTAAATTTCTCTTGGTTTCAAAATTTTTCTTTTAATCAAGTCGATATTGCCAATAGTGATCCTGATGATAAAGATACTGAGTTTCCTACTATCTATTTTAGGATTTGATACTTACCTTTCTTTGCGAGGTAGAATTCCTTTATACTTAGGAGTAGGTGGGGATATTGCTCTAACTGGAACTGGAGGTATTGGTATATCTACTATGATGATGGGACTTGCTAAGGGTGAGCCTAATAATGGTGAAGGGCAATTGGTGTGGTATAGATTCGGATTTGTAAAAATATTAAGTTATGGTGTTGACTATTATCCTATTAAATGGCTAGGCCTCACCTTTGAGGTGCAAAATAGATTTTACAACTATACCAAAGATACAGGTTCAAAAATGCAAGGTAAACGAACAAGATATAAAAAATCTTTTAACTATTCTACTGGTAATATATTTGTATTTGGAATTAAAATTACCTATTAAAAAAACAATATTTTTTAGGTTGTGATAATGAGAGAGTCATAACCGTTGGAAATTTTGATTTTTACTCATCAAAAAAATCATGTCTTAGAATTTTGAATTTGTTGCAGACTTCTTTTTGATTCCCAGATTAACTGTTTATTTGTGGTTTTTTGTGCGATATTTAGTAAATATTTAACTACATCTTTACATGGGAATGCCTGTAATGCTCTGATGAGTTTCCACATAATCAAAGGGTTGTTGTTATATTGTGTTGTTAATTTTAGTATGTAATCTTTAGCTTGGTAGTTTTTTTGGTAATAAGAAATATATCCTAGGGCGTCTATGCCTTCAGAAAGTTGTTTAGAATTGTTAGTATCAAGCTTGTTTAATAAAACAGGTATAGCGATATTTCCAATCTTACATATAGATCTTGCGATAATATCTCTTGGAAGAGGGTAATTATTTTTATTAAATTTTTTAGTTGGTAGATTTACATGCTGGTTATTCCCAATCTTTCCTAATAATGGGATACATTTTTCTGCACTAATTTTCCCTAAGCTTCCTAATGTTTCTGATATAGCGATACGAGGGTATAGTTTTTTTTCAATTGATATAGCATTAATTAGTTGATCAATAAATTCAGTAGCATTGCTTTTTTTCAAGATGATTTTTGCTGCAATTGTTCTTTGTGTAGCTACATTAGATTGTAATAAATTTAAAATCTCACTATCTGGTAGATGTTCAAATTTTATTATATCAGTGGCTGTAACAAATCCTCTAGATCGCATTGCCTTTGAGTTATTTTGCTTCATATGTATAAAGTTAAATATATGTGAATGCTGATAGTTTATCATAGAATGTCAGATACTCATTCACAAGAATTTGTCTACATAACTTCTTTATATCGAAAACAACTAACTATATGATCATTTACCATACCTGCTGCCTGCATATAAGCATACATTATTGTTGTACCGACAAACTTAAATCCTCTTTTTTTTAAATCTTTACTAAATGCATCTGAGATATGGGTGGAGTTTGGGATCTGATCTATACTTTTCCATTTATTAACAATGGGCGAGTTATCAATAAATTGTGATTGATATTGATAAAAAGAGCCAAATTCTTGCTGAATATCTAGAAATGATTTTGCATTACTGATAGTGGATAAAATCTTTAATTTATTTCTAATGATCCCAGAATTATTCATTAATTTAGTTATTTTACTGTCACTGTATTTTGCTATTTTTTGAATATTGAACTTATCAAATGCTTGATAATAATTATCCCTTTTTTTAAGGATGGTAAGCCAATTTAAACCTGCTTGTCCTCCTTCTAGGGTTAAATATTCAAATAATTTTTGTTCGTTTTTTTGCGGAACTCCCCATTCCATATCGTGATATTTGATAGATAATGGATGATTTTTGCACCAAGAGCATCTGTATTTCATTATTAGTTATTTCCTAGCATTTATTAGCATATAGTATTTACTATTTGAGCTAGATAAATTTTACAGGAGTTAAAATTAATTCACAAAAATAATTTACCAAAAAGTGGAGTAAAGAACTTGATTTTAGATATAGGTATCAGCAAAGATGATTATACCCGAAGTTGCTGAGTTACTAGATAATTATTTGTTAGCTAAATGATAACTTCAGAACAATCATTTTAATGTGCTATAAGCATAGTATGCGGTGCAGAGCATCGCTCTTTTACAACTATATAGATACCAATTGACAGTTTATACTATATCTATAGCACATTAAAATGACTGTCTAAGTTACATATTCATATAATTGGGGCCTTCGCCTCCCTCTGGTACAGTCCAATCAATATTTTTATTAGGATCTTTAATATCACAAGCTTTACAATGTAAACAGTTCTGAAAATTAATTTGTAAAACAGGATTACTATTATTATAGACTATTTCGTAGACTCCTGCTGGGCAATATTTAGTTTCAGGGGAGTCAAAAATTTTGTAATTATTCTCAATAACTTGATTTATGTTGGTAATTTTCAAATGACTATCTTGATTGTCTCGGTGCATGGTGCCTGATAAATATAAGGAACTTGCTTTATCAAAAACTAACTTATGATCTGGATTTAAGTAGTTAATTTTCTTGGATTTATCTGCGGGTAGGAGACTGGATCTACTATCTCTATGTTTAAATGTCCAAGGCGTTTTACCCCTAAATAAAAATAGCTCTATCCCACTATGAATAATTCCAGGTATTAAGCCAGATTTAAAGAATGGCTTAACGTTTCTGACCGTATATAGTTCTTTATACATCTCACTGTTTTTGATAAGTTGTTGATATTTGGTTATTTCAATTTTATTATCATTTATATCTTCTGATATTGCTTGTGCTGCCATTATTCCTGAGTAAATTGCATTATCTATCCCTTTAATTTTAGGAACGTTAACAAATCCGGCACTGTCTCCTATTAACATACCTCCATTAAATGTAAGCTTTGGTATTGCTTGATATCCTCCTTCACTAATACATTTGGCTCCATAATTTAATCTATTACCATCTTTTAATAATTTTTTTATATATGGATGAGTTTTAAATAATTGCATTTCTTGAAAAGGATCGATATTTGGGTTCTGGTAATCCAAGCCTGTAATTAAACCAATTGCTATCTTGTTATCAGCATAATGATAAATAAAACCTCCTCCGTATGCTTTACTATTTAAAGGCCATCCTAGAGTATGGATAACACTTCCTGGATTATGACAAGAGTTTTTTACCTCCCATAGTTCCTTAATACCAAGTCCATATGATTGTGGGCGTGTATTTTGATCTAAATTAAATTTTCGCATGATTTGTTTGGCAATTGATCCTCTCACGCCTTCTGCAATTATTGTTTGCTTAGCAAATATTTTAATTCCAGGTTGATAATTAGTTAGTTTTTCTTGGTTTTTTCCTAACCCATAGTCTGTGGTTAAAATACCGCAAACTTGATCATTCTCGTATAAAGGTTCTTTGGCACTTACACCTGTTAGAATATCTATACCAAGACTTTCAGCATATTTGGCTAAATGTTGACATGTTTCTCCAAGAGATAGGATAACATTATTTAGATTGCTTAATTTTTTTAAAATAGGTAAAGGAAAAGTTTTGTTTTTTGTTAAAAAAAATAATTTATCTTTGGTTACATTTGTGTGAGGAATTATATTTTTCCAATCAGGTAGGACAATAGATAAAGCTTTAGCGTCTATTACTGCTCCAGATAATATGTGAGCTCCAACAGATGCACCTTTTTCAATAACCGCAATACTTAATTCGGCGGTTTTTCCGGTTTGCATCAATTTTTTCAGGTGAATCGCGCAAGCTAATCCTGCAGGTCCTGCGCCAATGATTAATAAATCATATTGTAAACTATCTTCGTTCATTTAATGCTCAAAGGTAATTATTGTATGATAATTTTATCATGGAAATTGGAAAATTGCTTAGTATATTTGCTAAATTGTTTACCTATACTAGTATTCTTAGGTATTATATAGATTGTAAATGGTAGGTATGAGATGAAAATATTAGTTTGCTTAAAACAAGTATTAAATCCTTATGCGAAAGTTTTTCCAGACGATACAAATAAGGTTATCAGATCAAATAATACAAGATATGTAATCAATCCTTTTGATGAAATAGCTATAGAAGAAGCTGTAAGATTAAAGGAGCAGTATAATTGTGAAATAATTGCTCTAAGTATTGGTTCTCCCGAGATTCAAGAGTCTCTGCGTAAAGCTTTAGCTATAGGGGCAGATAGAGGTGTTCT
>JABSQI010000014.1:0-10385 GCA_013215905.1 Legionellales bacterium
TTCTTATTATCCTCGTAATATTCTTTAATATCTTCTTGAGGGACTACAACATCTTTTTTCATATCATCAGCTAGTAAATCTACATATTCTAGCCTTAATTTTTCACCAACTTTAAACCCATCTATATTTTTGTTATAGAATTCTTCTATAGATTTATCTTCAACCTTAACCTCTTTAATGAAAGTATCTCTAGGAATTGTTAAATATGCAAAATTTCTCTTCTGACTTGCAAGTTTTACCCAAAATTCAAATTCATAATCAGTAAACAGCTCAGTCCCAAAGATACCAGATCGAATCTGTTTAGATATTAAATCACTTTTAAGCTTTGAGATAAAATCATCCACTGATGAATATCCTTGAGAAGAAATTATCCTATAAAACTTGTCTTCTGAGAATCTTCCATTCTCATGAAAAACATCTATGCTTGGGAGATAACTCTCGATCTCCTCCTTACTATATGCATACCCTAATTTCTTTGAGAGAGTAGAAATTATTATATTAAAAATAACAGCGTTAACAGCCTGCTCTTTAATAATAGGACGCATGTATTGAGGTAGAACATTATCATTACGTTGTGCAATCTGAGATGCAATTACATTAAAAACTCTTTGTACATCATTTGTAAGGATATTTACGCCATTAACGGTACCAATTGCTTCATATTTTCGATTATTACTTTTTTGAAAATAATTACCCGTGCCCCAGAGGACAAATCCTAAACTGATAATTATTACAAAAATCCAGAGAACCCACCCAGATAAACGCTGCTGAATTTTCTGTAACACAATCTATCTCCTTTCCATCTTCTAAGCAATTATTTTCAAATAAGTGGCGGAGTGGACGGGATTCGAACCCGCGACCCCCGGCGTGACAGGCCGGTATTCTAACCAACTGAACTACCACTCCAAAACATCTATTGGTGGGTGCTGAGGGACTTGAACCCCCGACCCTCGCCTTGTAAGGGCGATGCTCTACCAACTGAGCTAAGCACCCAATTAGCTTATACTAAAATCATGAAGCAACCGCTTCTTTCAAGTTTTTCCCTGGTTTAAATTTTGGTACTCTACTTGCTGGTATTTCAATACTTTCACCGGTTCTAGGATTTCTTCCTGTTCTTGCAGCTCTATTAGATACAGAAAATGTTCCAAAACCAGGGATTGCTATTTGTCCCCCTGAAACTAAAGTCTTTGTTATAACACTAATACAAGCATCCAGCCCTTTAACTGCATCATCCTTGCTAAGGCCAGATTCGCCAATAATTGATTCAATAAGATCGGTTTTATTCATTTTTATTCTCTTTCATATAATATGCATTAAAGCTGTATTTATACCAACAGCTACAAACATGGTCAAGTAATCATTGTTATAAATCAACTGATGTACAAAAAAATGTCAAAGATACTATAATTTAATGGGCTATTTTTCTAGATTTAGTCTTCGTCTTTTTACTTTGTTTAGAAACCCCCAATAAAGATGAGTGTTTTTTACTCTTGAGAGGGGTAGGTAGTTCTGTTAAAGCAATACTTATGGACTCATCAATCCATTTGATAGGAATTATCTCTAATCCTTCTTTTATATTTTCAGGAATTTCAGCAAGATCCTTTTCATTTTCCACTGAAATAATAACTTTTTTTATACCAGCTCGAAGAGCAGCGATTAATTTCTCTTTTAATCCACCTATTCCTAAAATTTCACCTCTTAAAGTTATTTCCCCAGTCATTGCAACATCACCCCTAACTGGAATATTAGTAAGAGAAGAAATTAAAGCTATACACATCCCTATACCAGCGCTAGGCCCATCTTTTGGGGTAGCACCTTCAGGCACATGTACATGTATATCTAAATCTTCGTAAAAATCTTCTTTAATACCTAAAGAGTCGGATCTTGTTCTAACTACAGACATTGCCGCCTGGATAGACTCTTGCATGACATCTCCCAATTGGCCTGTATAAGCAGCTTTACCTTTACCGGGCATGGCAACAGCCTCAATTGTAAGCAATTCTCCCCCAACTTCAGTCCAAGCTAAGCCATTTACTTGGCCAACTCTATCTAATCCTTCTGTTAACCCATAAGTATACTGTTGTACCCCAAGGTACTGATTCACATTGCGTTGAGTAATATGAATTGCCTTACCCTTTATTTTCTCAGATATTATTTTCTTAACAACTTTTCTGCATAATTTTGCAATAGAACGTTCTAAATTTCGTACCCCAGCTTCTCTAGTATAATGTCTAATTATTTCTTTGATAGCTGTCTCTGATATTTTAAATTCACTCTCCTTTAAACCATGCTCTTTCAACTGTTTATGTATTAAATGACTATTGGCAATATGAATTTTTTCATCTTCTGTATAACCTGGAATTCTAATAATTTCCATCCTATCAACTAAAGCTGGTGGGATCTCTAAAGAATTTGCCGTAGCTATAAACATAACTTCTGATAAATCATAGTCAACTTCAAGATAGTGATCATTAAAAGTATTATTCTGTTCTGGATCTAAAACTTCTAAAAGAGCAGCAGCAGGATCACCTCTAAAGTCCATAGCCATCTTATCAACTTCATCTAACATAAGTAACGGATTTTTTACACCAATTTTTGCTAATTTTTGGATAATATTACCAGGCATTGACCCAACATACGTTCTCCTATGCCCTCTAATCTCAGCTTCGTCTCTTACTCCTCCTAATGCAATTCTTACAAAAGATCTTCCCGTTGCTTCTGCAATAGAACTACCTAGAGAGGTTTTACCAACACCTGGAGGGCCTACAAGACATAGTATCTGCCCCTTCATTTTTTTTACTCTTTGTTGTACGGCTAAATACTCAATAATTCTTTCTTTAATTTTTTCTAATCCATAATGCTCTGCATCCAATACATCTTGTGCTTGCTTTAGATCTATATGTATTTTATTTCGCTTCTTCCAAGGAATCTTAACCATCCAATCGATATAATTTCTCATAACAGAAGCTTCAGCTGACATAGGAGACATAAGCTTAAGCTTATTGAATTCCGACATAACTTTTTCTTTCACATCTTTTGGCATACCAGATTTTTCAATCTTACTCTCTAGTTCATCTATATCATTTGGCTCATTAGATATTTCTCCAAGCTCTTTCTGGATAGCCTTCATTTGTTCGTTTAGATAGTATTCTCTTTGACTAGTTTCCATTTGTCGTTTTACACGACCACGGATTTTTTTCTCTATTTGCATTAAATCAATTTCTGCTTCTAGAAAAACCATAAGCTTTTCTAACCTTAAATTAACAGAAAATACTTGTAATAACTCTTGTTTTTCATCAATTTTAAGTGTTAAATGTGCTGCTATTGTGTCTGCTAATCTAGATGGATCTTCTATTGCAGTTAGAGAATTTATAATTTCAGAAGGAATTTTATTATTTAATTTAACATATTGTTCAAACTGAGATATTAATGATCTTACCATAATATCTATTTCAGAATTTTTATCTAATTCATCTTTGATATGCTTTATTGAAGCACTCATATAAAGATCTGTATGAACAAACTCTCGTACTTTTGCTCTTTCTTTACCTTCAACTAATAACTTTACTGTGCCATCTGGCAATTTTAAAATCTGTAATACCCTAGATAAAGTGCCTATTCTATATAAGGCATCATCATCAGGCTCATCATCACCTGCATTTTTTTGAGCTATCAATAATATCTTTTTATCATCAAGCATAGCTTTTTCTATCGCATTAATAGATCTATCTCTACCAACAAATAAAGGTACTATCATATTAGGATATACTACAACATCTCTAAGAGGTAAGACTGGAAACAGCTTTACTATCTTATCATCTATTATTTCTAAAGTATTATTATCTTTTTCTTTCATAATATGTAAACTCAATTATCAGAAACTAACTGCTTTCTTTCATCTGGATTATATATAATTATAGGATCAGATTCTCTCTTTGCAGTACTCTCATCAATAACAATTTTTTGTATGTTTTCCTTATCAGGAAGTTCATACATTATATCCAACAATACTTGTTCCAGAATAGATCTTAGTCCCCTAGCACCAGTTTTTCTCTCCATAGCCTTTTGTGCAATAAACTCCAATGCTTCATACCTAAATTCTAATTTAACATCTTCTAACTCAAACAATTTTTGATATTGTTTTGTTAGTGCATTTTTAGGTTCAACCAAAATATTTATAAGGGATTCTACATCTAATTCCTCCAAATTTGCAGCGACAGGAAGTCGACCCACAAATTCAGGTATCAAACCAAACTTTACTAAATCTTCAGGCTCTGCATTCTGTAAGATTAAAGATTTATTATCTATTTCTTGGTTACTATTAACAGTAGCAGCAAACCCAATACTAGTTTTATCTGTACGATCATTAATTATTTTATCAAGCCCATCAAATGCACCTCCACAAATAAATAATATGTTAGAAGTATCAACTTGTAAAAATTCCTGTTGTGGATGCTTCCTGCCACCTTGAGGAGGAACTGCTGCAATTGTTCCTTCAATTAATTTTAGCAAGGCTTGTTGGACGCCTTCTCCTGAAACATCTCTGGTTATAGATGGATTTTCAGATTTTCTTGATATTTTATCTATCTCATCAATATATACTATCCCTGTTTGTGCCCTATCAACATCATAGTCACATTTTTGCAGAAGTTTTTGAATAATATTCTCAACATCTTCACCTACATATCCTGCTTCAGTAAGTGTAGTAGCATCAGCAATAGTAAAAGGAACATTTAGCATTCTTGCGAGAGTCTCTGCAAGTAAGGTTTTACCAGAACCAGTTGGCCCAATTAATAAAATATTACTCTTATTTAGCTCAACCTCATTATCACTGCCATAATACTTTAATCTTTTATAGTGATTATAGACAGCAACCGATAATATTTTCTTTGCAGATTTTTGTCCAATTACATATTCTTCTAAAAAATTAAATATTTCACTAGGCTTTGGCAATTTTATTTCTGTATCGCTAATAATATTTTCTTGCACTTCTTCTGAAATAATATCATTACATAATGCAACACATTCGTCACAAACAAAAACTGAAGGCCCTGCAATAAGTTTTTTTACTTCATTCTGAGACTTACCACAAAAAGAGCAATACAAAATTCTTCCATTTCCTAAAGTATCATTTCCCATAATAAATATCTCTTCCTAAAAAATTTATAAACTACTTCCTCTTTCCTGGAAAACTTTATCAATTATTCCATACTCTAAAGCAGCTTCTGCACCCATAAAATTATCCCTATCAGTATCCTTTTCAATTTGCTCAGTACTTTTTCCTGTATGTTTTGATAAAATATTATTTAACTTATTCTTAATTATCATAGTCTCTTTTGCGTGAATTTCTATATCAGATGCCTGTCCTCTATACCCACCTAGAGGTTGATGTATCATTACCCTAGCATTTGGTAAAGAAAAACGTTTACCGGGAGCACCTGATGCTAATAGTAAGGCAGCTGCACTAGCAGCTTGACCTATACACAAAGTAGATACATCTGGCTTGATATACTGCATGGTATCGTATATTGCCAAACCAGCTGTTACAACACCTCCGGGAGAATTGATGTACAAAGAAATATCTTTATCAGGATTTTCTGACTCTAGAAATAACATTTGAGCAAGAACAAGATTTGCCATATAATCTTCTACTTCTCCAATTAAAAAAATCACTCTTTCTTTTAATAATCTGGAATAAATATCATATGAACGTTCACCTCTTGAGCTTTGCTCTATAACCATAGGTATTAAACCGCCTACATTTTTGTGCTCATACAAATTTTTATCTAGCAATCCACTAACTTTCATATATTTCCTTTAATAGTCATTAAGAGACTAACTTTTTTATAATTATTTTTTCATTATTTCAGTATAGCTTAGATTTTTAATTTCTACCTGGCTATGATCTGCAATAGTATCAACAACTTGCTTCTCAAGCACTTCTGATTTAATTTTATCTAACTGTTCTTTATCTGAATAAAGCCACTTGGATACTGCCTCAGGATCTGCATATGTAGATGCAATAAAAGTAATTTTTTCAGATACTTTCTGTTCGTCTACATTAACTTTATTTTGAATAACATATTCATTTACTAACAATCCTAATTTAATATTTTCCTTAGCTCTATCTTCAAATTTAGCTGCTAGTAACTCATCATTTTTTACATCTTTTCCATGTTGTTTCATATTTTCTATATAACTATTGGAAAGTCTTGTAGCTTCATGTTTTACCAAACCTTTTGGTAATTCTATATTATTGGCATCTGAAAATTTTTTAAAAACATCTTCCTGAAATAAAAGATCCTTACGCTTTTGTAAATGATTCTTCAAGTTATTACGAATTTTATCTTTAAAACTATCTAGCGAACCTGATTTTTCACCAAATTTTTTCATAAAATCATCATTAACATCAGGTAAAACAGGACTTGATATCTGTTTTAATGTAATGTCAAAAGAAGCTTGCTTACCCGCTAGCTCTTTTGCAAAATAATCATCTGGGAAAGTAACAGGAACACTTTTAGACTCATTTTTTTGTAACCCAATTATGCCTTTCTCAAATTCCTCTAGCATACTACCAGCACCTACTACAAAATCAAAATCTTCACCACTTCCTCCAGAAAATTCTTTACCATCAATCTTCCCGACAAAATCAACCTTAACCTTCATACCATCTTTTACTGGTTCCTCTGATTCTTGCCAAACTGTGTGCTGTTTTCTTAATTCCATAATTGCTGACTCAACATCTTCATCTGTTATTTCAGCTTCATACTTAATAAATTTAACTTGTGAAATATCTGCAAAAATAATTTCTGGCTTAACTTCAAATTTAGCACTAAATTTTAATCCTCTTGAATCGTTTAGTTCATCAATAGTTGGATTCGTTATAGGTTCAACTTTGGATTCAATTAATGCTTTCTGTAATGAATTTTGCATCAATTTACTAATCACTTCTTGACGAGCTTCTTTACCATATTTATTTTCAATAACTTGTAATGGTATTTTTCCAGGACGAAACCCTGGTAACTTAACTTTAGTAGCTAACATTTTTAATTTAGTTTTAATTTCAGAATTCAGGTTATCCTCTGAAATCTGCACAGATATTTTTCTTTCAAGTGTACTTAGTTTTTCTATATTAAATTCCATAATATTCTCAACTTTATTAATAATGGTACGAAAGGAGAGACTCGAACTCTCACGGGTTACCCCACTGGAACCTAAATCCAGCGCGTCTACCAATTCCGCCACTTTCGCAATAACCACAAATGGGCCGTGTAGGTCTCGAACCTACGACCCGCTGATTAAGAGTCAGCTGCTCTACCAACTGAGCTAACGGCCCCTTGATATGGGTGGTGCTACAAGCAAAAAATGGGGTGGACGATGGGGCTCGAACCCACGACAACCGGAATCACAATCCGGGGCTCTACCAACTGAGCTACGCTCACCACTACAAGCCAATCTCAAAATTGGCGCGCTCGGCAGGACTCGAACCTGCTACCCTCGGCTTAGAAGGCCGATGCTCTATCCAAATGAGCTACGAGCGCATATTTCAATATACTCCTCCAATTAAACTTTTTTAACATGGTCGGGGTAGAGGGATTTGAACCCCCGACATCCTGCTCCCAAAGCAGGCGCGCTACCAGACTGCGCTATACCCCGAGCAAAATTAATACAAGTATGATACTTATCAACAAAACCTAGGTCAATATAAATGTCATGGAATATGCATATAAATGCATTTGATTTAATCAATTGGATTTATTGGTGTATGATAATATCAAAATTATAAAAACAATAAGGGTATAAAATACTTATGAGGCTTCTAGATGGTAATAAAGTGTCCAATAAACTCTTGGATAATGTCAAAACATCTCTAATTGAATTTAAAGATAAATTTAATTTGTTCCCTAAGCTTGCAACAATTTTGGTAGGAAATGACCCGGCATCAGAAATATATATCAAAAATAAAATAGAAGCATGTAAAAAAATTGGAATTTTATCTAAAGATATTAGACTGCCAAATAATATTGAACAACAAGAATTAGAAGAGGTAATAATTAATCTTAATCAAGATCCCACAATTACAGGAATTTTGATACAACTCCCATTACCAAATCATATTGTTAGCTATAAAATATTACAAAAAATTTCTCCCATAAAAGACGTAGATGGATTATCTTTTATGTCAATGGGAGGATTATGCTACGATCAGTCGCCATTAAAAGTGTGTACCCCATTAGGAATTTTAACATTATTAAATTATTATAACCTTGATAATCTCCAAGGAAAAAATGTCACTATTGTTGGCGCATCAATAATCGTTGGGAAACCGTTAGCAATTATGTGTATCAACCTACAAGCTACTGTTACTATTTGTAATATCTTCACAAAAGATCTGCAAAATAAAATTAATAATGCTGATATACTAGTCTCAGCAATAGGTAAACGTAATATTATAAATTCCTCATGGTTGAAACCTAATGTTATTGCTATAGATGTTGGAATTAACAGAGATGAACATGGTAATATTTATGGGGATCTAGACTTTGAAACTGCAAAAGAAGTTGCCTCATTTATTACTCCGGTTCCTGGAGGTGTCGGCCCAATGACCATAGCAACTTTAATGGAAAATACCTTAACTGCAGCAAAATTACAATTAGATACTTAAGATATATATTTATAGCAGAATACTTATTTTTTTATAATTCTGCTATTCTTTATTGTTATTCTAAATACTATTAAAGGATTTTAGTGAACCTTTAACTAATAAATATTTTTTGTATTGCATCTTCATCAAGCCAAATACCACTAATAAATCTTCTACAGAGTATTTGTCTTTTACAATTTTTTTATATCAAACATCTTTTTACCGATAAATATCTTAGAATATAGCCCAAATCATTTTGTGCTTAAGAAAAATAAAAAAACAATTTCTATTATATTAAATTTCATGAGATTAATAATATTTATTCATGAATTACAAACACAATACAGTAACTTGCAATTATTAATAAATGTATTAACCATATAGATACATTCACCTTATAAAAGCTGTTACGATGAACCTTTATATTCAAAACATTCGAATGAACCGTATTGTTTAAATCCCAAACTTTTATATATTTTAAACCCAGAATCGCTAGATGATGAAAGAGTAACATATGTTGAATTATTATCTTTAGCAAATTTAAGCAAATATTTCATCATATCTGAACCATAACCCTTACCTCTATAATTTTCTCTGGTAATTAAACTAAATATACTAGATATGTTTTCACTAGAATATAAGATCCCAATAACTGCAGGCATATCATCAATAAAACCTACAAATAATTTCTCTTGGCTATTTGAAAAGTTATCCTGAAGTAGATTATAAAATCCTTCAGTAGCACTATCATAATCTTTTAGAATAGATATAAATGATGCAAGTAAATCGTTATTCTCTACCTGAAAAATACTTAAATGTGTTTTTATACTAGGTAGTTCATTTACAGTTAAATCACAGCACATTGCCTCTTCATTAGCTTCTTTTATAAATCCAAATTTATTTAATTGAATAGTTAGATGTTCGTTTTTTTTTGATGGGGGGATCCACCAAGCAAAAGGTTGCCCCTTAAAAACATTAATCATATTCAAGATCTCTGAATTTGATACATTTGGAAAGGCTCCAAAAGCAATATTAAACATACTAGTACTTAGGCGACAATTTATAATGCGAACATCACCAATTTTTTTTACTTTAAACCCTAATTTATTAGGTAAATATTCAAAGTGCTCTAAATGCATTTTTTCTATAAGATCAAGCATAAAAATATTATATAAGTATATTATACTTATATAATATATCGATTTTAGTAGGAGTCAAATAAATATTTAGAGTTCAATAAATAGTAACAATTATATTTAAATATTAGTTAATTATATAATTTACATATATAGGAGTTGTTTATTTTACTTTTCTTTGCCATATTGTTTTATCGATACCATCTTCAACAACTATATCAAAAGTATTTAAATCATCTCGAATATCATCTGCTAACTGCCAATCCTTTTGTTCTCTAGCAATAGACCTTTTCTCAATCAAATTATCTATGTTATTTTTCTGCTCTTTAGAGAAACCAAATTGCAAAAATTTAATAGGTACTTCATATAATATTCCAAGTATATTAGCTAGTTTTTTCAATATTCTTCCATACTCACATGCTTTTTGCATATCGGTATTCTTGTTGTTTTCTATCTTATGGGATAACTCAAATAAAATAGAAAGTGCTTGACTTGTATTAAAATCATCACTCATACAACTAATAAATCTAGTTTCGTATTCTGTATCATCCAGCACATCCCTTTCTGTTAAATCTAAGTTTAGCAATGCATTGTATAATCTTATC
>JABSQI010000014.1:10395-17755 GCA_013215905.1 Legionellales bacterium
ATCAAGCTCGCATCAGATTCCTTGATTAAATCATGGCTAAAATTTTGTTGACTTCTATAATGACTACTGGTTAAGCATATTCTAATAGTTTCAGGATGATATTTAGCTAGTAAATCACGCACAGTAAAAAAATTCCCTGTAGACTTAGACATTTTTTCTTTATTTAATTGTAAATACCCTATATGTAACCAGTATTTAACAAATTCATTCTTTGTGGCAGCACACGATTGAGCTAGTTCATTTTCGTGATGAGGAAACATCAAATCATAACCACCTCCATGAATATCAAAATACTCCCCCAAATAATGCATTGACATTGCGGAACATTCTATATGCCACCCAGGTCGACCTTGGCCCCAAGGTGAATCCCAAGATGGCTCACCTTCTTTAGACATTTTCCATAACACAAAGTCTTCAGCATTTTTTTTATCTTCAACAATATCTACCCTCTTACCAGCTTCTTGCCCTTCTAGATCTCTGCCACTTAAGGCACCATAGTTTGAAAAACTTGAAACATCAAAATACACATCCCCTGATTGTACAATATAAGCATTCTTATTAAATATTAGTTTTTCGATTAGATCTTTTATTTGCTCTAAATGCTCAGTAGCTTTAGGCTCAATATCAGGGGCTAGTAAACCTAATCTATCAAAATCTTGATGCATCTCTTTAATAAAATTATCAGCCAATTCAACTGTTGTAATTCCTCTCTCAGCAGCCCTGTCAATAATTTTATCATCAATATCCGTTATATTTCTTACATAAATAACTTCATAGCCAATAAATCTTAGAAATCTCACAATTACATCAAATGCAATATATAATTTTGCGTGCCCAAGATGTGTTAAATCATAAACAGTTAAACCGCAAACATAGATTTTTACTTTGTTTTTTTCTATTGGAGTAAATATTTCTTTTTCATTAGTTAAACTATTGTAAATAGATAAAACCGTATTCTTCATATAAGCTCTATTATATTCATTATTTTTTTCTTTAAAATCGTTATTCCTATCACATCAAAAATATTCTGTAGTTCTGGACCATGCTTTCTATTCGTAGTAGCAATTCTTATTGGCATATATATTTGCTTTCCTTTAATTCCTAATTTTCCATTAATTTCAGCATACAGAATTTTTATATCTAGGTTATTTTCATCTATTAAATTTATCCAAATATTAAAAAATTCCTTACCTGCATTTCTTAATATTTCTAAATGCTCTTTGTCGTACTCTATTTTTTCATTAAATAAAAGCTCTATCCAGTCATTTGCTTCAGTTGGAAACAAAATATTATTTTTTAAGATTAATACTAATTTATTCTTTTGTTCACTTGATATATTTAAAGAAATATTTTTTAAATATTTTTCTTCAAACTCATCATTAGAACAATCCAATACTGATGATTTTTGCCAATTATTCAACTGCTCAATATCAAAAACCGCTGGAGATTTTACTAATTTATCTAATAAAAAGTGCTCAGCTAATTTTTCTAAGCTTAACAATTCGTTTTTATCATAAACATGTCCAATTCTTGCTAAATAATTTAAAACTGCAATCGGTAGATACCCATTGTCTAACAAAGCTTGAATTGATTGGCTACCATTCCTTTTTGATAAAGGTTGCCTGTCTTCACCAAGAATTATAGAAATATGTACATAACAAGGATTATTCAGTCCCAAAGTATCCAAAATTAATTTCTGACGAGGGGTATTAGTTAAATGATCTTCTCCTCTTAACACATGAGTAACTCCCATTAAAGCATCATCAATAGCATTTGCAAACATAAATGAAGCCATCCCATCTGCTTTTTTTATAATAAAATCCCCTATAATATTACTATTAAAAACCTGTTTACCTCTCAATTTATCTTCAAATTCTACATTAATATTTCTAGATACTAAAAACCTAATGGTAGGTTTCTTTCCAGAATGCAAAGCCTGCTCAATATCCTGTTTAGATAAGTCACGACATTTCCCATTATATTTAGGTGGTAAACCCTGTGACAATTGTAGTTTTCTACTAACTTTTAGTTCTTCATCACTACAAAAACAATAGTATGCATTCCCGGCTTCAAGCAACTTGGCGTAGTACTTCTCATAAATTGCTTGTCTATTTGACTGAACATATTCATCATTATCAATATCTGAGATCCCTTCATCCCATTTTAAGCCTAAAGCCAATAAATCATCCTGAATAGCTTTCTGATAAATATCTTTTGATCTAGCCAAATCAGTGTCTTCTATTCTAAGCAAAAATGTTCCTTGGCATTTTTTTGCGCATAAATAATTAAAAAGAGCTGTTCGCATATTACCTATATGCAAGCTTCCTGTTGGGCTTGGACAAAATCTAGTTTTCATATTGATATTTATTTATTACGTTTAAGCCCATCAAAGGGAAAATCATCAACTTTAATAATATTAAGCCGTAGTTTTTCAAGCTCTAATAAGCTATTTCTGTCATTTTCACTTATTATACCTTTATCAAAAGATTGCTCAATCAAATCCATAGGATTGTTACCCACAATTTTGTTAGTTTTTTTAGCATATTTTATAATATTATAAAGTTCTTTTTTATCATACAACTCAAAAAATAATTTATTCAAACTATAACATTGTTCATTATTAATTTCTTCTGTATATGACAATTTGGTGAGTCTTTTTCTTGTTTCACTCGGTGTAAGCATCAAATGTGCTACTTTTCTATTCAATTTATCTGTTGGAATTTTAGAATATTTTCCATAAGGGAACAACAGGTAATAAACTCCATATCTAAAAATAGAAAGTCCTAGGTTATTAATAATATCACAGAATTTTTCTTCTATTTCATAACATAAATGCTCCATTATCCATTGTATCAAAGGAGATTCTTCAGCCAACTCCCCTTCATCGTAGTATTTCTTCAAAACTGCAGAACCAATATAAATATAGCTTAAAACATCACCAAGTCTCCCAGATAAGCTTTCTTTTTTCTTAAACCCTCCTTGATAAATCAATAAGATCAAATCTGCAATAAAAGATAAATATATGGAATATTTACTAAGCCTCTTATAATATTTTTTAAATTTCTTACTAGGAGGTTTAATAAATATTCCATTCGATAAGGCATAAATTATTGACCTAGTAAAATTGTACATTACATGCCCTATATGTTGACAAAATAAATTATCAAATCTTTTAATTTCATTATCCTCTATAGCTGATAGCTCAGCTAACAGAAAAGGATGGCATCTTACTAATCCTTGCCCAAAAATAATTAATGACCTTGTTAAAATATTAGCCCCCTCAACAGTAATGCTTATAGGAGTACTTGAATAAAATATTGACAGATAATTCTTTGGTCCTAGACAAATTCCTTTACCTCCATGAATATCCATAGCATCTTTAATAACCTTTCTTGCCATTTCTGTACAATGATATTTACTGATAGCAGAAGCAACGGAGACATGCTCCCCAGACTGGATAAAGGTAATTGTAAATTTGGATAAAGCATCTATCATATAAGTATTCGCAGCAATTCTTGCGAGTGGCTCTTGAATTCCTTCAAAATACCCAATCGGACAATTAAATTGCTCTCTAATCATAGAATAAGCGCTAGTTGCCATTAGTATTTGCTGAGATTCTCCAACAGCGCTAGATGGTAAAGCAATAGCACGACCAGCAGCCAAGGTCTCCATTAGCATCATCCAACCTTTGCCAATCATATCCTTTCCACCAATAATAAAATCTAAAGGTACAAAAACATCTTCACCTTTAATAGGCCCATTATGAAAAGGCACATGCAAAGGATAATGTCTTCTACCAATACTCACCCCTGACATATTTGAGGGAATTAATATACAAGTTATCCCAAGCTCTATTTCATTTCCAAGGATTTTCTCAGGATCATATAATTTTACTGCCAAGCCAATTAAAGTGGCCACAGGAGCCAGGGTAATATACCTTTTATTCCAATTTAGATTAATTCCTAAAACAGATTTATTCTCATACAATCCATAACAAATAACTCCAGAATCAAGCATAGATGATGCATCCGAACCAGCAAACTCACTAGTCAAGGCAAAACAAGGAATTTCTGTTCCGTTTGCTAGTCTAGGTAAATAATATTTTTTTTGCTCATCAGTACCATAATGCATTAATAACTCTCCAGGACCTAGAGAATTTGGCACAGATACCGTTGTTGCAACAATTACACTTTTTGCATATAGGGTAGAAAATATTCTTGATATTCCATATGGAGAAAATTCCATCCCTCCATATTCTCTTGCTATTATCATACCAAAAAAACCTTCCTTTTTTAGGAAATTCCAAATATTATCTGGGATTTCTGCATCTTCAAAAGTAATTTTCCAATCATCAATCATGGACATTAATTTTTTTACTGGTCCATCAATAAATAATTTCTCTTTCTCAGTTAATTCTGGTTTTTCTATTTTATGTAGTTTTTTCCACTTAGGATTACCAGATAAGATATTTTTTTCCCAGCCAGAATCTCCTGCATTAATAGCTTCTTGCTCTGTACTAGAAACCTTTGGCAATAATTTTCTAAATTTTTTTAGCAGGAAGCCTATGAGACTTCTCCTAAAAAATGGAATAAATAGTAAAAATAACAATATTGATATAGAGTATAAAAGAATGCTAACTGTACCAAATTCTAAATACTTTACAGTTAACAAAAATATTATAAACAGGCTTATTAGCCATATTGAAGCAGAGGCTCTAACAAAAGATAAAGTAAAAAATATTAGCGCCCATAGTATCATCCATAACATAAAAATCCTTAAAGCACGTATTAAATCTCCAGCAAATCTTTTTCTTTAGATTTTACAATTTCATCAATTTCTTTTATATAATCATTAGTTAATGACTGAATTTTATCTTCTGCTTTTCTTTGCTCATCTTCAGTAATATCTTTTTCTTTTAATAAAGACTTAAATTTTGTATTTGCATCACGTCTAATATTACGTATAGAAACTCTAGTAGATTCAGCCTCATTTCTTACGACTTTAATCAGATCCCTTCTTCGTTCTTCCGTTAGAGCCGGCATAGGTATCTTCACAGATTCACCCAAAACTACCGGATTTAACCCTAGATCCGATGCTAAGATAGATTTCTCAATACCTTTTAAAAAAGATTTATCCCACGGAGAAACAAGTAAAGTCCTAGAATCAGCTACTGATATAGACGCAACTTGATTTAATGGAGTTTTACTACCATAATAATCTACTTGTACATGTTCAACTAAACTTGGATGGGCTCTTCCTGTCCTAAGTTTAGCAAGTTCATTATTTAAAGACTCAATAGCTTTATCCATTCTTTGTTTTGATTCCGTATTAATATTATTAATCATTGTTAAACTTCCTCATAAACTATAGTTCCAATATTTTCTCCACTAGCAGCTTGCAATAAAGCATTAGGATCAGCTAAATTAACAACTCTAAGTGGCATTTTATGTTCTTTACAAAGTAGTATTGCCGTTAAATCCATTACTTTTAATTCTTGAGCCAACACCTCATTATAAGTGATTTTCGAATAATATTTAGCATCTGGATTAATTTTAGGATCATCACTATAAACACCATCCACCTTAGTAGCCTTCAATACCATATCTGCACCTATTTCTATGGCTCTCAAACAAGCAGCAGTATCTGTAGTAAAAAATGGACTACCTGTACCAACTGTAAATATATTTACATACTTTTCCTTAAAGCTCTCATTAGCTACATACGCATTAAATGGTTCAGATATACCATCCATTGCAACTGAAGAAAATACTTTACTTTTTACACCATTTTTTTTAAGAATGCTATCAATAGCTAGACCGTTTATAGCAGTTGCAAGCATTCCCATATGATCACCATGCAATCTGTCAAAACCATTCATAGAAATACTTCCACCACGCAAGATATTACCACCGCCAACTACGATACCAATATCTATCCCCATATCAACTATTTTACCAATATCAACAGCCAGCTTATCTAAAATTTTATTATCAAAAATATTCTTTGAATTACCAGAAAGATACTCCCCACTGAGTTTCAACAATATCCTGTTAATTTCCATGTCAATATTCTCTATTTAATTTGGGCCATAACTTCTTCAGCAAAATTTTCTTCTTTTTTTTCTATCCCTTCTCCAACCTCAAATCTAATAAATTCAAGTACTTCAGTAGAATTAGTTTTTAGAATTTTCTCAACTGTTTGAGATGGATCTTTGACAAAAGGCTGGCCTAACAAAGCATTTTGTAAAATAAATTTTTTCACTTGGTTTTCTATTCTAATATTTATTTTATCTGCAGGGGTACCTTCTTCTTTAGCACGAACCATAAAAATTTCTTTCTCAGAATCTATTAAAGATTGAGGAACATCTTTCGGCTCTATTACAATAGGATTATTAGCAGCAATATGCATTGCAATATCTTTCGCTATACTTTGATCGCTTCCTTTGTACAACACTACAACTCCTATTCTGCCACCATGTAAATATGTGACAATTGAGTTATCCTTATTTGTCATCAATTTGCATCTTCTAATATTGATATTTTCCCCTATCTTACTTACAAGATTTTCTCTTGTTTTCTCAAGAGATACTCCATCTACATCTTGTTTTTTCAGATTATCAACATCATCCATATTGTATCTAATTATACAATCTAAAGTATTATTGACAAATTGGATGAAATTCTCGTCTCTTGCTACAAAATCTGTTTCACAGTTAACTTCAACTATTGCAACTGTATCATTTCCTTCTTTCAAACCTATCAAACCTTCTGCTGTAATTCTTCCTGATTTCTTAACAGCTTTAGCCTGTCCAGCCTTTCTTAGTAACTCAACTGCTTTTTCAACATCACCATTTGTTTCTTGTAGAATTTTTTTACATTCTACTATTCCAACACCAGTTCTCTCGCGTAAAATCTTAATACTTTCTAATCCTGACATACATTACCCTCTCTTAAAATAATTTTTTTAATACTAATTAGATTCTTTAGAAACATCAGATTCACTAGGAACAGCAGATTCACTAGGAACAGCAGCATCACTAGAAGAACTAGTTTTTTTAACTGTTTCTAAAACTTCAGTATTTTTTTCTTCTTTTACTGATGAATGATGTGCAACAGAATTTCTTCCAGCAATAATAGCATCGGCAACAGTTCTAATATATAAATCAATCGATTTAATAGAATCATCATTTCCAGGAATCATGTAATTAATACCTTCAGGACTATTATTGGTATCTACAACCCCTATTACTGGTATTTTTAATTTATTTGCTTCTTTTACTGCGATTTTTTCAAATCCAACATCAACAACAAAAAGAGCATCTGGTAAACCAACCATATCTTTAAAACCGCCTAAGCTTTGA
>JABSQI010000140.1 GCA_013215905.1 Legionellales bacterium
GCAGATTCTTTAATTTGATGCTCTACCTGCTTTTCTATCATCTTTTGCTCAGTATCAGACAAAGATTCAAATTCATCCCATGTAGGGTGATTTGTTTGATGATTTTCATCAGCATCCATTTCGTTTAAAATATTATTTAAACTTGGACAACTTTCACCATCACCACTTACATTTTGAGCATCAGATAGTAGCTTATAATAAGTCTCTGTACCTGCTCTATAAGGAAGATTCAATTCAGGAAAACTTTCTAATGTAAGTCCTCCTTCAGGTAAATATTGAGCATCAATGTATTGATTTATTTCTAAATCTGCTGCAATATTAAACAGCTTCTTGTCTTTATACTTATCTCTTAGTTGTAAATGACCAAATGCAATGTGCAAAAGTTCATGTTTAAGTAAACCCATAGTATGATCCATAGATAAACCATCTACAAAATCTGGGTTAATTGTTAGTTTTACCCCTATTCCATGAACAGAAACACCTGCTGTAGGTATTTCTTTACTATAATGTTTATTTAAACCAACTAAAAAGAGCCCGTAAAAGGGCTCTGTGAATATCAATGATTTACATGCTTTTGATATTTTATCTGCGTGATTCATCGTAACCTTTTATATCATTAATTAAATGAATTAAAGCTTTTTCATAAAACTTTAATAATTCTGATTTCGGAGTTGACAAAACATAAGCTTTAATTATTTCTCTAATCTTAGAAAGATTATAATTTTCTGCTTCATAACTATAAATCAAAAAATTAGAATTAAAACTATCAACATACAATTGTAAGCTATCTTGAGTGTCAAAGTTCTTTTCAAACGTTTTTAGAGTAACATTTTTTAAAACTTTTTTATCTGAAAGATCTGGTCTTAAGTACATTATTGCTATACATCTGCTAGAACGTTTAGGAATAAGTTTTACCATTAAACTACTTAATGCTATTTCTACAACATCACTTGTGTTTTGATTAAAGTGATACTTAAGTAAGTTGTACCCCATACCAAAATCTTCAAAATTTTTTGATGTCAATAATTGCATCATTGTTGACAACTCATCTAAAGATAAATCATAAATTTTTTTATCCATACTTAATAAATTTTAAACAATCCTTCACCTAAAGGTTTATGTTCTTTTGTTTTAATAAAAGAATCTGCTGCAATAATCAATTCTCTAAATTCTGCTAAATCTAAAATAGCATCCATAGATGAATAAGCAGGTAAAATTCTTCTTTGATGAAAAGGATTTGTTTTTTCTAAAGGATTTAAATGATAAAATCTTTTTTTTGCTGGAGATCCTCCTTTAGTAACTACTCTATAATGTCTTGCTGCATCAGATTTTGCTTCTTTAGCATTTTCAGAAGAAATTAAACTTAAGTATCTTTTTTCTAGACAATCTTTATAAAAAGAAATGTAATCTACATGTTCTTTTAATTCTAGAAATAAACCACCTAAAGAAAACATGTAGTATTCTCTTTTTATATAATACTTACCGTTATTAGCTTCTTGATGTATAATTCTAAGAGTGCTAAGTTCACTGTTGTAAGCTTTATCAAACCTGTTATATTTCAATTGCTTACCTGTTCTAATGTAATGATCTAAAAAAATCTTACTGTAATCTTTAGCAAATCTTCTTAAAAGTTGAATTACAGGATGCGTATGCGCGTACATATTTGTTATTACAGTATAACCTATAAGATTGTCGTCTTTGTTTTTAGAATTTAAAAGTAAAAGCGCATTATGCAATTGAGATTGATTTAAAAACTTTAAATCAACTTCTTCCTGAAGAATTATTTTCCTTTTGTCCATGTTTATTCTTTAAGAATTTTGAATAAGCTACATCAATATTATCTTCTAGTTTATTTACATCTATTGCTAAAATATCTTTCAGATTTTTTTTCTTAATCATATCTGTTAATACAGTAACATGATAATGATTATATAAACTAGCAAAAACTGTATTTTCTAGATAGTGAATTATACTTCTTTTAAAATACTCAAGCATTAATTCATTTCTAGGATCATTAGGATACATTTGAATGTATCTTACCAATCTAATTTTAATGTCTCTCCAAGATCTGCTACCCCAAAAATTATGCATAAAAGGATTAAAATCTTTTGCAGCATTAATAAACGCATCCCGTTTTTCCCAATTAGCTACATTTCTGGACATGATTAAAACAAAACAACTGTTAAGTCGCAGAGTCTTAACAGTTGCATATGCCATTTCAGTGTCTTCTTGTGAATTAGAATCTAACATTTTAACAATGTTATCTAAATTGTCAAATGTTATTTCAATCGGATCTTTCTTTTTCTTCTCCAATTTTTTTTAGTTTATTGTTATTAGTAATTTGAATATACACACCAGGTTTATTTTTGTTGTACTTATATTTTTTAAACTGAGGTATAATATATTCAGCATTATCATCTGGCAACCATCCGTGTTTTACCATATCATCTTGTACAGTTTGACAAGGATTGATATAATCAAATTTATGCCTAGTACCTCTCACAAATGTAAAAGCTACTTCTACAGGTGTTTCGTATTTGTCAAACTCTTCTGCAAATTCAGAAGCATGTTTTTCAAAATATTCTTTCGTTTTTTTTCTATAATTTACTACAGTTTTACTTGCAATAAAGTATTTACCAGTCCATCTTCTACCATTTTTAGAAGAAGGGACAGAACCAGGTATAAAATATTTCTTATTTACCATATATACACTTTTTAAATAAAGGTGCTAACAATTTATGAACTTCATCAAGACCGTGATCTTTAACTGAATCAGATAAATCTTTTTTCATATCTAAAAACACACCATCTATGTCATATAGTTCCTTGTATTTTGCTATACCTTTACGACCACCTTCATCATTATCAAATAGCACTATAATTTTCGTGTATCTTTCTCTTAAATTCTTTATTATATATGGCTTTATTGCGCTATTCTCACTATCAGGTGCAATACATTCAATGTTGTAATTAAACTTATTTAGACTAAGCAAATCTTTCATTGATGATGCAATCACTAAATAAGGTTGGTCATATTTTAATTGATCTAAACCTTGAACATAAGCTTTTAATTTAAAGAACTTAGCCTTCTTATTGTAAGGTTGATATATTTTATAAGCTTCATTGTTTTTATCTAAAAAAGCATACAGATAACCATTCTTTATAATAAGATTAGATATTTCACCATTGTGACTAGTTTTACTTATTTTGTAATACTCTACAGGCTTAACATTATATCTATCTAAACTCTTAGAATCAATTTTGTACTTTAACCAATACTCAGCGTCTTTTTTATTCCAATCTCTATATTGAATGAAATCAACCTCCCACCTAGCATCAGCTTTTAACTCGTTTAAGGTTTTAATGTTTTCTTTATTTTTATTGTAATCTTCAACCATTTTATTACACGCTTGTGAATAAGGTATGTTGAACATATACATGACTAACGTGATTTTATCACCTTGTTTACCAGAACTAAAATCTTTAAATACATATTCATGTCTATCTGTATCTACATAAATACACATACTTGGAGTTTTTTCATTAGTCCAAATAGATTTTATTTTAATAGCTTGACCTGTTAAAGGTTCAGATAAATTTAAATAATATTGAAACACCCAATAACTTGGAACATTTCTAAAACTGAAAACAATTTTTTTAGTACTGAACATAGGATAAAAGTAAAGAGAGCTCCAAACGAAGCTCTCTTATTATTAATTATAGTGAAAAACCAGCAAAATCATCATTCGATGAAAAATCTGATGAGCTGTTATTCTCTACAGGAGTATTTTTACTAACATGCTTTCTTACGTGCTTGTCAGCATCAAACGTTAAAATCCTTGGGTTTTCAACATCCAATCTTTCTAATGGTACTCCATCTTTAGACAATCTAGGAAGGTGCATATCTACATTGATGTAACCATCTTGATTCATCCATTCACGACCACCAACACAAGCATTAATATACTCAGTGTTTTTAAAGATATTTTGACAAGCTGCCATAAATTGCTCTATAGTGTTTGCTTGAATTTCATCAACTTCAGAGCGAAGTCCTGTAGCATCACCTAAAAATGCAATAGCTTTAACCATTTCATTATCTCTGCTTATAGTTCTACCATTTGGTAAAGTAGCATCTTTATAGTGATAAGGAGACATTCTAATCCTTCCTACCTGACCTTGATATCTTGGTCCGTTAGGATTATTTTTGTCAACCAAAAATCCTTGAAATTCACCACCAATAGGCTCTGATTCTACATGAAGTAAAATATTATATGCTTCTGGTGTAGGCTTAAATTCAATAGAATTGATTTTAAGCTTTTGATTTCCTGTTGAAATGATTGGTCCTCTTTTTCCTCCTGTTGATACATCTTTTGTACTAAACATAGTTTATTTATTATACTTTATAAAAAAAATTAATTTACGAAAAAAATCACTAGTTTTCATACTCAAAAATAGAATCTGCTACCAGTTTCATTGAGTTTGGAATTTGAAAATCTTCAAACATTTCCATTGGACTCTTAGCAGTAGTTTCTGTGTCTGTTTGAGTTTCAAACACATATTCTATTCTAGCGTCTTTAGTTTTAATAGTTTTACTAAATAGAACTATAGAAAATAATCCCTCTACAGTTAAACTATTATCAATCATTTTACCAAGAGTTTTAGCTTTGATCTTAGTTTTACCATTAGCATCCACAATAGTTTCTGGGTGCATTGTAAAGAAAACTACAAGATCTTCTCTTAACTGAGAAGGCATTCTGATTACAGATGCTAAGTCTTTAGCAATCTTAGTAAACTTATCATAACCCTTTTGGTCTACTTTGTCATAGTAGTCAAAAGCAGACATATACTGTAAATCATCTATTACTAGATATTTTACATGAGGTAAAGCTTTAGATACAAATACCATAGCTTTTTGTATGTCACTTGCTTTTGACACGTTAATAAAGTTACCTTTTGGATTAGTTTCTTTATTGTACACAGTGTACTTATTTCTCCAACCTTTAAAAGGTAATACTTTACCACTTACGTTTATGATAACAGTTTCTTGTGGTGGTAAAGTTCTGATGGCGGACGATTTTCCTGAACCTGAATCTCCAATTACTAATACAGCGTTAGTGCTATTCATACTCTACTTTTTGTTATT
>JABSQI010000141.1 GCA_013215905.1 Legionellales bacterium
GAACCCCAAAATATTACATTAGAGATAATATACGAGGATGAAGAATTATTAGTGATCAATAAGCCCTCCAATCTAATAGTACATCCAGGAGCTGGAAATTTGACCACAACAATTTTAAATGGTTTGTTATACAAATACCCTAACAGCAAATATATCCCTAGAGCAGGAATTGTGCATAGATTAGATAAAGATACAACGGGATTAATGGTCATTGCAAAAACATTATCAACATATTATAAACTAGTAGAAAAAATCAGAGATAGAAAAGTTATAAGAATATATGAAGCTATATGCTATGGAAATTTACCTTATCCAAATAAAATTATTGAACCCATTGGGAGACACCCTATTCATAGAACTAAAATGTGTGTCCACCCAAAAGGCAAACCGGCTGAGACAAGGTTTGAAATAATTAAAAATTATCAAGATTTCACCTGGCTAAAATTAAAATTAATAACTGGAAGAACCCACCAAATTAGAGTACATTTATCTCATATCAAACACCCAATTGTTGGAGATCAAACATATGCAAACAATAGAAATATCAAGAATGAAGAAATCAGAAAAACTATTAAAGAGTTAGGTCGTCAGGCTTTACATGCAAAAGAATTATCTTTTACACATCCAATTTCTCATAAAGAATTATCATTTACTACTGAGTTACCACTAGATATACAAAGACTTTTACAGACAATAGAACATGCAGAATGATTTTCAAAAAAATAAATTTTTTATTTTGCCTCATTGGAAAGTTAATAACAACATTAATGCGGTTACTACAACCAAACTAGGGGGGGTAAGTACAGGACAATATTCTTCATTTAATATCTCTAATAATGTCGGCGATTTAGAAAGCAATGTTCTTGACAACAGAGACATTCTGAAAAAACGACTCAACTTACCATCTCAACCACTATGGTTGAAACAGATACATAGTAACAGAGTAATACTACATAAAGATTACTACAATGGTATTGAAGCTGATGCCATAATTTGTAATGAAAAAAATATTGTATGCGCTATTCAAGCAGCAGATTGTCTACCAATTTTACTATGTAACGACACTGGACAAAAAATTGCAGCTATACATGCTGGTTGGAGAGGTTTATATTTAGAAATAATTAAACATACTGTGATGCGTATGGAGTGTAAACCACACACTTTACAAGCATGGATTGGACCAGGCATCAGTAGCAAATACTATAGTGTAAACACCGATCTATATAATAAATTTCTTGATTCAGATACAATTTACCAGAAATATTTCGATATAAAGTCCAATGGAGAAATATATGCAGATTTACGCGCAATTGCCAAAACACAATTAGAAAAATTAAATATTAAAAATATAACTATCTCAAGTTGGTGTACTTTTAATGATCATAGATATTTTTATTCTTATAGAAAAAACAAAATTACGGGAAGACAAGCCAGCTTAATTTGGTTAACATAAGAATTCCATAAAAATTTTCATTACTGATGAATAAATAATATGAATAAAAATTTAATAGAAATTCGAAAAAAAATCCAACAAACAGATTTGCAAATTCTTGATCTTATCAAACAAAGAGTAGAACTATGCGAAAAAGCTCTCTCCTGCAAAATAGCAATTAATTCTAAGATACATAATCCTGATGTTGAAAATGAAAAACTTAGAAAAATCTGTCAACTAAATACCTCT
Organism: Legionellales bacterium; assembly: GCA_013215905.1. The sequence goes on from JABSQI010000141.1 coordinate 1,682, forward strand.
AGACTTGGTAGTAAATCTATAAAAACAATTTTCCAGATTATCATACAAGAATGTAGAGATTTTCAAATAGAAATTCTTAACAATAATGAATCCAAATAATAATGAAAGTAGAAATATTGCAAGTTACTAAGAAAATCAATCCTTTAATCTTTACGGTGCTTCTTACATTTTTCTACAAAATGTAGGGAGCCAATTGGTAGTCTTAGGTAATTTGCAAACTTATATAATTTGACAAGTAGTTTATAGGGTATGATTTTTAGTAGAATTTTAAAGATAAACTTAAATAAATATTGTATTCTTAAAGTACTAATCAGTTTTGATATAATCTTAAAATAAATTTTCTTTGAATCATGTAAACAATGATAATATTTATTTGAGGATAGCTGATTAATTTCTAGGATTGCTGTATTTTCACTGTTGTTTTCAGCTATTTGTATACTATTTTTGTGTACCTTATTACAAGGAATATCTTGTAATAAAGTTACCCCAAAAAAATCTTGGAACTCACTTAAACGATGTTCAAATCTTCCTTTATCTTCGATACAAATATTGCAATTAGTTACAATTTCTTCTCGATAAATAGAGTCAGATAAAAGTTTTTTACAAATTTTTCTGGCTTCATATCTATTGGAATATATTGGAATTTTTACGTAATCTCGAAAAAAATCAATTATATCTCTTCTAGGATCAGAGACTAAACAACCACTAGTTGCTGCTATATCAAGAACTCGCCAAGGAAAAGAAAATTTAGATTGAGGATGAGATATATTAATACATATTTTACTTGAATTATAAATATCTTGATTGTGCGCTAAAGAAACTATTTTTGTATTTCTATAGGCTAGAGATAATTCAACAGATGAATCTATTATATTGTCCCAATTTTTACCGTAGAGAATCAATCCCAAATCAACGAGTATTTCAAGTGTTTTTCTTCTCTCATGTCCTACTAAGAAGCTTCTAGTATTTTCAGATGATAGAGTATTTTTTTTAATATTTGATATTTTAAAAATTTCAGTAGGATGGTTTTCATGTATATTTATAAATGATCCAGAATATTTTCTAATTTCTCTAGACACTTCATCATCAGTTAAGCTTAATTTACCAGTATTTGGTAAAAAATTATTACCAATAAAAGATATAGGGTGTGTTTTTTCCAAGGAAATATTTTTGAATGCTGTGGCAAATATAGATTTAATTAAACGCTCTGTTTTACAGTTAAAGTAATCTTGTATCTCATTAAGTTCTTCCTCATTAGAGTAACAAAAGAAATATTTTGAGGAATTTTTTTTTAAATCCTCTTTATCGTTATAATACAAAGGAGAGTCAGCCCTCATAATAATTATTGGGCAATCTAATAATTTGTATAAATCAGGAACTGTGGAATTATTAAATATGAATGCAATATCAGGATTAAAATTAGATATTTTTTTTTCAGTTATTTTTCGATCAACTGAAGCTTTATAAATATTTTTACCATTCCATGGAGAAACAATGAAATCTGTAGATTGCATGTGTAGAACTTCATTTCCACTTGCTAATAATGTAGAAATAAACCCTTCATAATAACTAGGGATATAAGTTGTGTAATCGAAACTATTAATTGGTGCAAAATGTGATACAAAAATTTTTGCCATTTTATTTAGATATCTTAATCATTAATCTTTCTATTGGAGATGCTAATATTCGCAAAATTCTCAACGTCCATTTAAAACTTATAAAAACACAATGATAGATCCTTCTAAAATCTTTCATCCCTGCATAAAAATTTCCATGAACTAAATTATATCTAGCTCTTGCATAATATGCAATTTTCTTATATTCATTTAATTCACTACTATATTGGGGCAATTTTTTCTGTAAATTTTCTACCAATTGAAATCTTTCTTCATAGAAGGTTGTCTTAGAAGTTATACTATTAAAATGTTTTCTGTATTTCACCAATACTTTTGGTATATATATTACATCTCCTTTTAGCATTAAATTAATTATGAATACATAATCAGATGCTATATTATAAAAATCATCAATATCTGAAACTGACAAATACTCTTTCCTAATCATAAGAGTCATACTGGGGATACAAAAATCTTTCATTACATCACCGATATACTGTGGTATTTTATTTATTAACCCAAAATGCTTACATAGCTTAATATTATATTTTGAAAAAAACCATTCTGTATTTGAGTAACAAAAAACAGCTTTTGGGTTTACCTCTAAAGTTTCAACTTGTGTACTGATTTTATCAGGTGTCATAATATCGTCACCAGAAAATGGAACAATATAATCCCCTGTGCATTTTGAGACTACGCTACGTAAATTTTTTGCTATTCCATGATTCCTCTTGTGAAATATAACTGCATTAAAAACCTTGGGAAATTTTTGTATAATTTTTTTTATTTCTTCTCTAGTATTATCAGAAGATCCATCATCAGCAATGTTAATTTCTATATTTTTCCAACTCTGGTTAATAATAGACATAAGACATTCTTTAATAAATTCTTGCTGATTATAAGTTATAAGAGCTATAGAAACTTTAGGTATTAAGTCTTGTGATATCATTTACTAAAAAAATTTTGTATTGAATTTATTACATACAGTATTTCATCATTGCTATGAAACGGGTCTATTGGTAAACTTAATATTTCATTTGATATTCGTTCAGATATTGGAAGAGAACCTTTTTTAGAATTCAAAAATTTATAACACTCCTGAAGATGAATTGGTATTGGATAGTGAATGTTATATTGTATATTATTTTTTTCTAAGTGTTGCATTAGATTTTCTCTTTTATTATTTAAAACTCTAATAGCAAATACATGCCATACGGGTTCTGCAAAATCTGGGACATATGGTAAAATCATTTCTTTAATATGTTTTAACTTCTCGAGATAAATATTTGCAATTTCCACTCTTCTAGAATTCCATGAATCTAAATATTTGAGCTTTTGTAGTAAAAAAGATGCTTGCAATTCATCTAATCTGGAATTAGTTCCCAATAGTTTGTTTTTATATTTTACTTGTTGACCATAATCACGCAACATTCGAACTTGATTGATAAATTCTATATCATTAGATGTAATGATACCAGCATCTCCAAATGCTCCTAAGTTTTTAGTTGGATATAAGCTAAATCCTGCAGCATGCCCTATTGCTCCACTAGGAATATCATTGTATTTAGCTCCATGTGACTGTGATGCATCCTCAAACACCTTAATATTATATTTTTTGGAAATCTCATTCATAAAAGGTTCCATATTCACTGTTTGTCCATATAAGTGGGTAACTATAATAACCTTGGTTTTTGGTGTAATAGCTTTTTTTACTGCTTCAGGATCTATATTGTAGGTATTTTCTATGGGTTCAACAAAAACAGGCGTCGCACCTACATTTGTTATTGCCAGAGCTGTTGCAATATATCCGTTAGCAGCAGTAATAAC
>JABSQI010000142.1 GCA_013215905.1 Legionellales bacterium
AACTGTAGATGCATTAATGAAGTTAGATCTTGCTGCTGGTGTAGACGTACAAATTAAATTGGTGAATGATAAAGTTTAAGGTAGATTAATATGAGTCTAGGTTTGGTTGGTAGAAAATGTGGCATGAGCAGAAAATTTCTAGAGGATGGTACCTCAGTGCCTGTTTCTCTAATAGAGGTTTTGCCTAATCGCGTAACTCAGATTAAGAATTTAGATAAGGATGGTTACGTAGCTGTGCAAGTAACAACGGGAAATCAGCTTGCTAGCAGGATCAATAAACCTTTAGCTGGACATTATTCTAAAGCAGAATCTGGTTTAGGAAGAGGTATATGGGAATTTCGCGTTGAGAATGATTTTAAGTTTAAAGATAAATCTTTGGATGAAATAGAGCTTGGCACTGAAATTACTCTTGAAATATTTGAAGAAGGACAAATTGTTGATGTTTCTGGGATCAGTAAAGGTAAGGGATTTGCTGGAACAGTGAAAAGGCATAATTTTGCAACTCAAGATGCAACTCATGGGAATTCTTTAGCACATAGGGCTCCTGGTTCTATTGGGCAAAACCAAACTCCTGGTAGAGTGTTTAAAGGCAAGAAGATGGCAGGGCATATGGGGGCAGAGAAAAAAACCATTCAAAATTTAAGGGTTGTTGAGGTAAATCAAGAAAAAAATTTACTAGTTATTAAAGGAGCGGTTCCAGGTTTTGCGTCCGGTACAGTTATTATAAAACCTGCTGTAAAAAAAACTAAGGTTAAGAAATGAAATTAAATATCCATTCAGTTTCTGGTAAAAAAGATAGTATTAATTTAAATGCAGATGTGTTTAATACAGATTATAATGAAGCATTAGTGCATGAAGTTATTTCTAGTTATCGCACAAATGGGCGTAGCGGTAATTCGGCTCAATTGTCTAGAGCTGAAGTAAAAGGAGGCGGAGCTAAGCCTTGGAGACAAAAGGGTACTGGGCGTGCTCGAGCTGGTACTTCAAGCAGTCCAATTTGGCGTAGTGGTGGAGTAACATTTGCTTCTTCTAAAATTGATTACAGTAAGAAGATTAATAGAAAAGTTTACAAAAAATCGCTACAAGTAATTTTTTCGCAACTTGTGCGTAGTGACAGATTAGTAATTGTTGATGAAATAAAAGTAAATGCTCCTAAGACTAAAGAATTAATAAATACTATGAACGCTCTAGAATTAACGAATGTTTTATTTATTACTGAAAATTTTGATAGTGAAGTTGCACTTGCCGCAAGAAATTTAGTGAATGTTGATGTGGTAACTTTGAACCAAATTAACCCAGTAAATTTGTTGAAATTCAAAAAGGTGTGTATTACTGTAAAAGCTATCCAATTGTTGGAGGAAAGGTTATCATGAGAGAACGTTTATATGATATAATCTTGCGTCCCCATGTTTCTGAAAAAAGCACTTTGCTTGCTGACAAGTATAAGCAGTTTGTGTTTAAGGTTTTACCAAGCGCAAACAAGATTGAAGTAAAACAAGCAGTGGAAGGACTATTTAAGGTTAAAGTACAAAGTGTCCGCATTGTTAGAAAAAAAGGGAAAGTCTGTAAGAGAGGACAAATTGTAGGTCGTAAAAATAATGTTAAAAAGGCCTATGTTAGAATAGATAAAGATCAAGATATAGAATTTACAGGATTATCATAAGGTTAAAAAATGGCAGTAATTAAAGTCAAACCAACATCACCAGGAAGACGTCACTTGATTAAAGTGATATCTCCAGAATTACATAAAGGAGATGGTTATGCTCCTTTACTAGAGAAAAAGAAAAATGTAGCCGGCCGTAATAATAGCGGTAAAATTACTTCTTGGCATCGTGGTGGTGGACATAAAAAACATTATAGAATTATCGATTTTAAAAGAAATAAAAATGATATTCCTGCTAAGGTAGAACGCCTAGAGTATGATCCAAATAGGAGCGCTAATATTGCTCTTGTTGTTTACAAAGATGGTGAGAGAAGATATATCATAGCTCCAAAGGGTTTGTCTGTTGGAGAAGAAATTATTTCTGGGAAAAATTCACCTATTAAAGTTGGTAATTCTTTACCTTTAACATATATGCCAGTAGGTAGTATTTTACATTGTATTGAGTTAAAGCCAGGAAAAGGGGCTCAACTTGCTAGAAGCGCTGGGGCTGCTGCCCAGCTAGTAGCTAGAGAAGGGCAGTATTGTACAATTAGACTGCGCTCAGGAGAAATGAGAAAAGTTTTATCTGAATGTTTAGCTACTGTGGGTGAAGTTAGTAATAGTGAACATAGCTTAAGAGCCTTAGGTAAGGCTGGAGCTAATCGTTGGCGTGGTCGTAGACCTCATGTTAGAGGGGTTGCAATGAATCCAGTAGATCACCCTCATGGTGGAGGAGAGGGGAGAACCTCTGGAGGTAGAAATCCTGTTACTCCTTGGGGGCGTCCTACTAAAGGTTTTGTTACTAGAAAAAATAAAAAGACAGATAAATTAATCGTTCGTAAAAGAAGGCAAAGGAAATAAGAGGTAATTATGGCACGCTCTATTAAAAAAGGTCCATTCGTTGATTTGCATTTGCATGCTAAGGTTGTAGTTGCGCAAGAGAAGCAAGATAAGAAACCAATTAAGACATGGTCTAGAAGGTCGATGATTACACCAGAAATGGTTGGGTTAACTATGGCCGTACATAATGGTAAAATGTTTATCCCAGTTTTTGTTACCGAGAATATGGTTGGTCATAAATTAGGGGAATTTTCTATGACTAGAACTTTTAAAGGACATTCAGGCGATCGTAAAGCGAAATAGGTATATTTATGGAAACACAAGCAATATTAAAAGGTAGTCCAATTTCAGCACAAAAAGTGCGTTTGGTACTTGATCAAATTCGAGGAGTGCCAGTAAATAAGGCATTAGATATATTGGCTTTTAGCCCTAAAAAGGCTGCTGTAGTTGTTAAGAAAGTTTTAAATTCAGCTATAGCAAATGCTGAGAATAATGCAGGCGCTGATATTGACAATCTGGTTGTTTCTACAACTTTTGCTGATGAGGGGGCTACTTTAAAACGTATTCGTCCTAGAGCTAAAGGTCGTGCAAATAGAATATTAAAAAGAACTTCAAATATTACATTGAAAGTATCTGAATTATCACAGGAGTCTGAATAATGGGTCAAAAAGTAAATCCCACTGGAATAAGGTTAGGTATCACAGAAGATTGGAGTTCTAAATGGTTTGTCGAGAAAGATTATTCCAAGTGGCTCAATCAAGATATTGAAGCTAGAAAATTTTTAGAGAAAAAATATGCGCATGCTGCTCTTAGTAGGGTACAAATAGAAAGGCCAGCTAATAATGCTCAAGTGACTTTGTTTACTGCAAGGCCTGGAATTATAATCGGTAAAAAAGGACAAGATATAGAAGCTCTGCGTAGTGATTTACATAAAATAATGGGTGTGCCTGTTTCTGTAAGCATTGAAGAAATTCGCAAACCTGAAATAGACGCTGCTTTGGTTGCTCAAGGGGTTGCCGCTCAGTTAGAAAAAAGAATATTGTTTAGGCGTGCAATGAAAAGAGCTGTGCAAGGAGCATTGCGTGCTGGCGCTGAGGGAATTAAAATATGTGTTAGTGGCAGGTTAAATGGCGCTGAAATTGCTCGCGATGAGTGGTATAGAGAAGGAAGAGTTCCTCTACACACATTTAAAGCGAAAATTAAATATGGTACAGCCAGAGCAAAAACTACTTATGGCATAATTGGTGTCAAAGTATGGATTTGTATGGGTGAAACTGAAGAAACTGAGCAAAAAGAAGCAAATTAGTAAAGGTTAGTTATGTTACAACCAAAAAAAACAAAATACAGAAAGCAAATGAAAGGTAGAAATAGAGGCCTTGCTCAAAGAGGAAGTAGCGTTTCATTTGGTGAATATGGTTTAAAAGCTATTGGCAGAGGAAGACTAACTGCTAGGCAGATTGAGGCTGCAAGAAGAGCCATGACTAGACATATTAAGAGGGGAGGACGTATCTGGATAAGAGTTTTCCCTGACAAGCCGATCACAAAAAAACCATTAGAAGTAAGAATGGGTAAAGGTAAAGGTGGAGTTGAATATTGGGTTGATTTAATTAAACCAGGAAAGATCTTATTTGAAATGGAGGGTGTCTCTGAAGAACTTGCTAAAGAAGCTTTTATTTTAGCTGCAAGAAAATTACCTTTTAAGACGACATTTGTAAATCGAGTGGTGATATAATGAAACTAGAAGAAATTCGTAAGAAATCAGAAACTGAATTATTAAAGGAAGTTTTGCTTGCAAAGAAAGAGCTATTAAGTTTACGTGTGCAGGCATCTTCAGGAGAGCTAGCTAATACAAATATGGGTAAACTTGTTAGAAAGCGAATAGCTAGAATAAAGACTGTTTTAACTGAGAAGGGGCTGTAATGACTGAATTGAAATCAAATGCTCGCACAATGATTGGGAAAGTGGTCAGCGATAAAATGCAGTCTACAGCAGTTGTATTAGTTGAGAGATATATTAAACATCCTAAATATGGTAAATTTATTAAAAAATCTACAAAGTTGCATGTTCACAGTGAAGGTGAATATAGTATTGGGGATAAAGTTAAGATTGTTGAAACGAAACCTTACTCTAAAACAAAATTTTGGAAAATTTTAGACAAGGTTAATTGATAAGAGTATATTTTTCTTACAGATTTGTTATAATAGAAAACTTTTCTGTTGTGCTGAGTATTTTGGAGTAAAAAATGATACAAATGCAAAGCGTTCTAGAGGTTGCTGATAATAGTGGCGCTAGAAAAGTAATGTGTATTAAAGTTTTGGGTGGCTCTCATCGACGATATGCTAGAGTTGGTGACGTGATTAAAGTAAGTGTTAAAGAGTCTATTCCCAGAGGAAAAGTAAAAAAAGGTGATGTTATGAATGCCGTTGTTGTTAGGACTAGTCAAGGCATTCGCAGACAAGATGGGTCCTTGATCAGGTTTGATGGTAATGCTGCTGTATTACTTAATAATCAAAAAGATCCTATTGGGACACGTATTTTTGGGCCAGTAACTCGTGAGTTACGT
>JABSQI010000143.1 GCA_013215905.1 Legionellales bacterium
AACTTTTAGAGAAAAATATGTTTATGTTGCACAAAATTTCGAAAATTGCTCAAATGAAAAGCCTAGCTTTCGTAGCACCATTATTTTTTATTACTTTGATACACGCTAAAGATTCAGAGCCTAAAATAATATCTCAAGCTGAATACATCCAATATGCTGCAAATGGATTATACCTTTCGATATGGCCAGGGGTATCTTTCTCTGGTTTTGGCGAATCCACAAATAATGACAAAGATAATTCTGAAGCAAAACTACCTCTAAATGTAAATGTAAATATCAGTGTAAAATTTGGCAGGAAGCTAGGTGCATTGCGTTCAGAAATAGAATTTAGTTACACAAGGGTACAAAAAATAATATTAGGAACTAAAGAAAAAGTTGTTGAAGTTGATGTCCCAGCGACACAGATTCCAATTAGTACAGATGCAGGAACAACCAATCTAACAATTGGAGGTGATGGTGCTAAGTTCCCAATACCTATCCCAATCCCTGCCTTTGTGTTACAAAGAGCTAGTCATGTTTTCACGCCAGCAGTAAATTTTTACTTTGATGATATTTACACATTTGGCCAAGCTACTCCTTTTTATGGATTCGGGATAGGTTTTTTACATAAACGTGAAAAAGTTCCTGCACCTGTAAACAGAACCAGACTTAATAAAGAAAATAATATCCTTTTACAAGTAATGACAGGAATTGAATATACATTTAAAAAGAATTTTTCTACTGGGGCAGAATTTAAAATTGTATTCTTACCAGATGCTTCAGAAAATTTGAAAAATACTATAGGAGACTTAACTTTGAAGAATTTCACAATGTTCTTCCGCCTAAGCTGGGGAGTAGTGTACAGGATTGGTGATTAATCACAGTTTACTCAAGGCTTCTTGTAATGCTGCTATTTCCTTTCTTAAAGTTTGTCGTGCCTGTCTCCTTCTTTCATCTATTTTACGTTGTATAGCCTCTCTGATTCGACTAGCCTCTAGATCAGCATTGATATTCTCGGTTAAACGCAAGAACTCAGGTCTTTTTTCATCTTTATCGTTGACACAGTTAAATATATCACCACCAATATTATATTTAAGTTGACCGAGTGTACGTAATTCTATGTTTTCTAATTCAGCATTTGTCATATTTGCAACACCTTTAAATCCATTGCCATCGATAATTAGAACATCATTAATTGAATTAGCACCATGATTTAATTGATTCATAGTTGAAAAAGCTGCATCTCCACTTGATTTTGGATGTCTATCAATTACAGCAATATGCTTATCAAAAACTTGTGAACTGAATATTTGATTATTTTTGGTATTTACTGTTGTTACCGCATCTAAATCACGTATCGGCATTTGAGTCATTTTTGATTCTAGGTAGGTAAGTTTTGATAGTTGTTTTCCACCAAATAACCAACTAAAAGTGATTCCAGCAAATCCAGCAAATTTACGTTCGTTATCATACGTAAACTCTGTATCAAAGGAAGCTAAATAATTTAATTTGAACGAACCTCTAATCGATAAACCAAAAATATTATTAAAGTCAGAATGGTAAAAGAAGAATGGTTTAAAATAAAAACTTATATTTCTATTTTTAGAGATATTCCCCCCAACTTCAATATCAAAGCCCGGCCTAACAACCTCGTAACGGCTATCCCCCATATTAGTAACCACTGTCTGAGAGCCTACAAATTTTGCTTCAGTATAGTGTTCAGTACTAATTAAAAATTTCTTTTTAAAGGGTATGTAAATATTTACTCTAGCTTCTCTATCTTCACACAAATACTCTGCTCCTAGAGTTATTTGGTTTATTTTATTACTGTTTGTTGTCACTCTATAGTCATGAAAAACATATCCTCCAACAATGAAGTAATCCTCTAGTTTACGAAACCCTAAGGCTGAATTTATCTCAAAGTTAACCACAGTATCTATCATTGTTATAAAGTTGAAATAAGTAAGCATCATGGGTTTTTGATTAAGAGGGACTAATAATTGTGGCCGTAATATATGACGAGGATACCCTATCTTTAAATTAGTGGTTATTCTCGGAAAATATTTCTTATTAGGAGCATTGTAAAAAAATTTATTCATTAACTTTTCACGTTCTAGTTTTGCTATCTCACTATCTGATAGATATTTTTCAGATTCAGGAATATTATCCCCGGTAAATTTTGATTCAGCAGGTTTGATAATAGGGGTTGTTTTAACAGGTTGTTTTTTTACAATTGCCTGATCGCTCTTCAACCATTGCGCTTCACTTTTTGAATCTATCTCTGCACCATTTGCTACATAAATATAGCAAATAAGCACCATTGATGAACATACAATTTTAATTCTGTTATATTTTCTCATATAGACAATTACTATATATTACTTCTTTGGATAGATAAATACATCGAATATAACTAATTTCGATTTGGAACAAAAATTTAGTAAGTGTTCGAGATTGATATAGATAATTTATTTTTATTAAGCATGCCGATAGCACCATGTAATAACTTGACTTTTGTAGTAAATAAATTGAGAATAACTGCTTGTTTTGGCTATGTAGCTCAGCTGGTTAGAGCGCGGCATTCATAATGCTGAGGTCGGTGGTTCAAGTCCACCCATAGCCACAGAGTTTTTAAAACTTTCAAATTAAATTTAATATAATCAGTATCTTATGTGTTTAGTGGTTAATATTATATCTTTGTTTTTTAGGACTATAATTAACAATAGGCTTATTTTATTTAAGGGGCAGAAATGGACAAAGGCTTTACAGTAGTCGAGTTACTAATAGTAATAATTATTATCGCGATAATAAGTGTTATAGCATTACCTCAGTTTATTAATGCGCAAGACAGAGGAAAGCAAAGCCAAACAGTGGGTAATTTAAGAAGTATAGGTAATGCAATGGCTTTATACCATACTGATAATAATACATACCCAGTTACTACGGCTATAGAAACATTAAAAACGACTTTAGAAGAAGGTGGGTACATGAGTTCAGTTCCTACTACCGATGGCTGGGATCAAACCCTACAAGTTACTTCTACTGCTACTGCTTATACTATTTGGTCATGTGGTAAATCTAATGGCAACACTTGTGTAGTTGAAGCTTCCCCTAAAGGTGTAATTAGTATATTTACTGATCAGATAATTTTAAAAGATGGGGCATTTGTTCAATATCCAGCGGGCGCACAAAATTAATAGTGAATAAATTTAAAAAAAACATTAGCTCTAAAATTACTATTCAGAAAAACAAAGGGTTTACTGTTGTAGAATTAATTATTGCAATAATTATTATAACTATAGTTAGTTCTATTATAGTTGCACTTTTGCCAAATATGACTGACTCTAGCCGTCAAGCTAGTACTGTAACAAACTTACGTTCAATTTCTAGCGCACTTTCTTTATATAGAACTGATCACAATTCATACCCAATTGCAGATAACATTGAAGCATTAGCTACAATCCTAGAACCAGATTATATTAATAAAATGGTACAACATGACGGTTGGGGAAAGAATTTTTATGTTAATTCGTCACAGTCTACATTCACTATTGGTAGTGGCGGTAAGGGTTGGGATGGTCAAACCCAGTTAACCTCTGATCCTAAAGGCCCCACTCACACATTTGAAAGCGATATCATAATCACTGATGGAATTTTTACCCAGTTTCCTGCAAGATCTAACTAACTTATTGGACAAATAGCGAACCTTTTCCTAGACTAAAAATAAATACTTTTTAGAGATCGTTTATGCGAAAAATAGCGCTAGTTGTTTTTTTCCCTCAATTACTATTTGCTTCATATCTTGTAATTCCTGATACTAACTATATTGGTAAGAGGCCTTGTATAACTTTTGATATATGTGAGAACTTAGCTAATGCTGGTAATGAATATGCCAGAACTACTCTAGGCCTTCTCTATATATACGGCAAAGGAAAAGCTCCTAAGGATGTCAGAAAAGGTTTAAAAATACTAAGATATTCTGCTAAAGAAGGAGATTATCATCTTGCTCAGGCTATTCTGGGATTCATGTATAAAAATGGAGATTATTTCAAAGAAAACCCTAATAAATCTGCTACTTGGATGTTACGAGCAGCAATTCACGGCTTTGCTATAGCTCAATATCATATGGGAAAAATGTACTTAGAAGGATATGGAGTAAACGAGAACCTAGATCTAGCAGTTTATTGGATTAAGCAGGCTGCTAGTAGAGGCCAATTAGATGCAATGAAACAATTAGGAATAATGTATATTCAAGGTAAAGGTGTAGAAATGGATATTAAACGTGGAGAAGCATGGATGAAAAAAGCTCTTGGAGTATGTCCTATAAGTCGTATACGTAATTAATGCGTTCTCGATAAAACAAATCCTGCTAACCTTTCCAAACCATCTCGATATTCAGAATTATTAATTTTTAACAAATTAGTCATGGCATAATCTATCTGTTGTTGTGCAAAATTTTTCGAAAGAGTAATTGCATTCGTATCTTCAATTATTTCTATAATTTGATCTAACCTATCCTTTGAACCATTTTGAATAGCCTGTTGAATTAAGCTTTTTTCTTTAGTGGAACTTTCCTGAATAGCGTAAATCAAAGGTATAGTGATTTTACCTTCACTAAGATCATTTCCTATATTTTTCCCTAAATCATTACTTGGTACAGAATAATCCAATATGTCATCAATTATTTGGAATGCGCTACCTAGATAATGCCCAAATTGAGCCATAGCCTGGATATCTTCTTCTTCAGCATTTGCTAAAATAGGCCCCATCTGAGTAGCTGCTTCAAATAAAGCGGCTGTTTTATGATGAATAATATTTATATTTTGCTCTATCGAAATCTCCGACTTTCGAATATACAATAATTGCTGTATTTCTCCTTGGGTAATAATATTAGATGTATTAGCCAGGATTTTTAGTATTCTTGGGTTATCTATTTTTGATAATAATTGAAAAGCCCTTGAAAAAATATAGTCGCCAACCAAAATCGACGCTTTATTACCCCAGATCATATGAGCAGCTTTATTCCCTCTCCTAGTACTAGCATTATCTATTACATCAT
>JABSQI010000144.1 GCA_013215905.1 Legionellales bacterium
TCATGTCAATGCAGATGATGTTGAAGCAGTAGTTCAGGCAACAACAATTGCATTAGAATATCGGCAGAGATTCCATAGAGATGTATTCATCGATTTATTAGGATACAGAAAATATGGTCATAATGAAGGTGATGAACCTAAGTTCACACAACCTAAATTGTACAAAGCAATTGCAAACCATCCAAATCCAAGAGATTTATATTTAAAAGAACTCATTGCTCAGGGTGTAATGACTGCTGAAGATGGAAAAAAATACGCGGAGGAATATTCTTCAAATCTGGACAAGTCTTATGAAGGCTCAAAGAAAAAGGAAAAAGCTGATGTATTAAACTTTTTAGAGGATACATGGAAAGGATATAGACACGGAACGTCTGCAGATTTTGAGAAAGAAGTAATTACTAAAGTTTCAAAAGCAAAAATTTTAGAACTAGGAACAAAACTAGCGACGCTTCCAGAAGACAACAAGTATTTTAGAAAAATAAAAAAGCTGCTGAATGACAGACTTGATCAATTAAAAGAGGATTCTTTAGATTGGGGAATGGTTGAAATGTTGGCTTATGCAACATTGTTAGTTGATGGTCATCCTGTAAGAATTTCTGGTCAAGATGTTGAAAGAGGAACTTTTTCACATAGGCATGCAGTGTTTCATGATTTACTTACCGGAAAAGAGTATATTCCATTAGAGAAATTTTCAAGTCAATTTACAATAATTAACTCTGTTTTATCAGAGGAAGCTGTTTTGGCTTTTGAATATGGTTTTGCTTTGGCTGATCCAGAAGGCTTAGTTATTTGGGAGGCGCAGTTTGGGGATTTTGCAAATGGGGCTCAGGTTGTTATTGATCAATTCATTAGTTCTGGAGAGCAGAAATGGGGAAGACTCTGTGGTTTAACTATGTTTCTACCGCATGGATTTGAAGGCCAAGGGCCTGAACATTCTTCAGCAAGGTTAGAAAGATTTTTACAGCTATGTGCTCAAGATAATATGCAGGTTTGTGTTCCGACTACACCCGCACAAATATTTCATTTGTTACGAAGACAAATGATTCGACCATATCGAAAACCATTGATTGTTATGACACCTAAAAGTTTATTAAGACATAAACTTGCAGTGTCTACGATAGATGATTTATGTAAAGGAAATTTCATGTCAATTATTCATGAAGATAAAGTAGATCCTGATAGTATAGATAGAATAGTTTTATGCTCAGGGAAGATTTATTATGAATTATTTGAACAGAGAAATAAATTAGACAAAAAAATAACTATACTAAGGATTGAGCAATTATATCCTTTTCCAAGAGATGAGTTGAATGATTTAATAAAAAAATATTCTAATGCTAAAGAAATAGTATGGTGTCAAGAAGAACCTAGAAATCAAGGGGCTTGGGCTTATGTTTGTAATTATTTAATGGAATGTTTGCACAGTAAACAGAATTTAAAATATGTTGGTAGAAATGAATTAGCTGCTCCTGCAGAGGGAAGCTTAAACTTACATAAACATAGTCAAGATAAAATAATTGCAAGTGCATTAGATTAAACAAGTAATAAGGGTAAATATGTCAAAAGAAATAAAAGTACCAAATCTTCCTGAATCAGTAGCAGATGCTACAGTATTAGAGTGGCATAAAAAAGTTGGAGATAGTGTGCTTCGGGATGAACCTATCGTAGAACTTGAAACCGATAAAGTTGTTTTAGAGGTTCCAAGTCCAGTTTCCGGCATATTAACATCAATAAATGAACAAGCTGGAACCGTAGTTCTTGCAGGGGCTTTATTAGCTACTATCGAAGAAGGAGAAAAAGTACAAGATAGTAAGATGGTAGATACAAAAAACACAACAGAAGAGACTATTGATGTTCCTGAAAAGCCAAAAGAAAATATTAAGCAAAAAAATACTGAAAATCTCAATTTATCACCAGCTGTGAGAAGAATTGTTTCTGAGCAGAATATTGATTTAACAAAAATTACTGGAACTGGGAAGGATGGTCGTGTTATTAAACAAGATATCTTAAAGTTTTTGGATAATAATGATAAAGCCAATGAGAAAACTTCTAATGACAAGGAATTGCCAACTGAGAAAGCACCGAGATTAGAAAAACGAGTACCAATGTCAAGGATGAGAGCAAAAATTGCAGAGAGATTACTTCTATCTAAGCAAAATACGGCAATGTTGACAACTTTTAATGAGATCAATATGCAGTCTATAATGGATGCAAGATTAAAACATAAAGATGATTTTGAAAAGAAATATGATGTTAGACTTGGGTTTATGTCATTCTTTGTAAAAGCAGCTTGTGAAGCACTAAAAGAATTTCCTTCTGTGAATGCCTCTATAGATGCAAATGATATTATATATCACGGGTTTTACGATATAGGAATTGCTGTTTCAACTGATAGAGGATTAGTGGTACCTATACTCAGGAATGTAGATGAATTGTCAATGTATCAGATTGAAAAAGACATTGTAGAATATGCTAAGAAGGCACGTGAAAATAAAATATCCATCGAAGATATGCAGGGCGGGACATTCACTATTACGAATGGGGGAGTATTTGGTTCTTTATTGTCAACGCCAATTCTTAATCCTCCACAAACAGCAATATTGGGGATGCATAAAATTGAAGAACGACCTATTGTTGAGAATGGAGAAATAGTTATACGTCCAATGATGTATGTGGCGCTTTCTTATGATCATAGACTTATTGATGGGAAAGAATCAGTTCAATTTCTGGCGTATATTAAAAAATATCTAGAAGAACCAATTAGTTTAGTTTTAGGAATATAGTAGTTTACATAAGGGCTAATATGAATTTACATGAATATCAGGCAAAAAAAATCTTTTTTGAATATGGGTTACCAATTCCAAGCGGCACAGTTGTAGCTGGTTTGGATGAAGCAATGGAATTAATAAAAAGTACTAAAAGCTTCAAATATGTAGTTAAGGCACAGGTTCATGCAGGAGGACGTGGGAAAGCAGGTGGAGTAAAATTAGTATCAACTAAAGAAGAATTAATTGACGGGATTAAATCTCTGCTAGGTAAGTATTTAGTTACTATTCAAACAGATAGTAAAGGCCAGCCTGTCAATACTATATTAGTTGAAGAACAATCTAAAATAAAAAATGAAATGTATCTAAGTGCTGTGATTGATAGATCTTCGAGGAGGATAGTTATTATGGCATCTACTGAAGGTGGAGTTGATATCGAAGAGGTTGCAAAAAATACACCAAATAAAATATTCAAGACATATATTGATCCTCTAGTCGGTCCTATGCCATATCAGATCAGAGAACTTGGTTTTAATTTAAACTTAAATAATGAGCAGATAAAACAACTTAGAAAAATAATTTTTGGATTAATTAAAATGTTTCATGAGAAAGATTTATCTCTTGTTGAGATTAATCCTTTAGCTATAGATGAAGATAATAATTTATTATGTTTAGATAGTAAGATGAATGTAGATGAGAATGCTTTATATCGACAACCTGAAATGAAGCAGTTAAGAGATAGGAGTCAAGAAGACGAAAGAGTTAATCATGCTAATGATTGGGAATTAAACTATATTCCATTAGATGGCAATATAGGATGTATGGTTAATGGTGCAGGTCTTGCTATGGCAACTATGGATATTATTAAACTATACGGGGGGGAACCTGCTAATTTCTTAGATGTAGGTGGTAGCGCAACTAAAGAAAGAGTAACAGAGGCCTTAAAAATTATTTTATCTGATAGTAAAGTGTCAGGGATACTGGGTAATATCTTTGGGGGAATTGTAAGATGTGATTTGATAGCCGATGGAATAATAGAGGCGGTAAAAGAAATTTCTATGAGTGTTCCTCTAGTAGTTAGACTTGAAGGTAATAATGCAGAATTAGCAGCACAAAAATTTAGTAGTGCTAATTTGAATATAATTTCAGCAAAAAAATTACAACAAGCGGCTAAGACTATAGTTGATAAGGTAGGTGTTTGATGAGTGTTTTAGTTAGTAAATCAACAAGGGTAGTATGCCAAGGGCTGACAGGGAAACAAGGAACCTTTCACACTGAGCAAGCAATAGCCTATGGGACTAATATGGTAGCCGGGGTGACTCCTGGTAAAGGAGGTACGAAGCACTTAGAGCTGCCTATATATAATACCGTTAATGAGGCTGTCAAGGAACAAAAAGCTAACGCTTCTGTAATATATGTTCCAGCGCCATTTTGTATGGACTCTATTATTGAGGCAATAGATGCTGGTATTGAAGTTATTGTATGTATAACAGAAGGTATTCCAACATTGGATATGTTAAAAGTAAAATATTACCTAGAGAAATATCCTAATGTTGTTCTGATAGGACCAAACTGTCCTGGGATCATTACACCGAATGAATGTAAGATTGGTATAATGCCAGGCGAAATTCATTTTCCTGGTAAAGTTGGTATAGTATCAAGATCAGGAACTCTAACCTATGAAGCAGTCAAACAAACTACTGATTGTGGGCTAGGGCAAAGTACTTGTATAGGTATAGGAGGTGATCCTATTCCTGGGATGAATTTTATTGACGCTATTAAATTATTTGAACAAGATCAAAAAACTGATGCTATTGTTATGGTAGGTGAGATTGGTGGAAGCGCTGAAGAGGAAGCTGCAGAATTCATCAAGAAAAATATTAAGAAGCCTGTTGTAGCGTATATTGCAGGAGTAACTGCCCCACCTGGCAAAAGAATGGGGCATGCAGGAGCAATTATTTCTGGTGGGAAAGGAACAGCTGAGGATAAATTTAAAGCTTTAGATTCTGCAGGTGTAATTACGGTGAAATCTCCGACTGACATCGGGAAAGCTGTTATGGAAGTGTTAAAATAAAAAAACTATAATTTGGTAATTAATAATATATTAGCTTAGGTTATCTAATACATAGTTTAGTATTCCATTTCTCTTAAAATACTCCATTTCTTTAGTTGATTCTATTCTAGATAAGAGCTCTATTGAGTGTGTAGTATTATCTTTATAGGTAATTATAGCAGTTAG
>JABSQI010000145.1 GCA_013215905.1 Legionellales bacterium
TTTTCTATGACCATAAGGATGATCTCGATCAGCAGCCTTTTGCCCAAATCTTGCTGCCAAATAAACAACTCCGTCGGTCGCTAAATCAGATGCAGAATGAATACCATCTGCTATTAAAGCATTAGAATTCCCTATCACCCCCGCAGCAATCTTGGTTATTGCCAAAAATATATTAACAATAGCACCTACAATTATCGTCTTATTTGCAATTTTTTTGCGTTCAGATAAACTACTAGACATGTACACCTTTCTAAAATATGTTATTTTAATATTTATGTTTCAAAAAAACATAGCTTAACAGTGTATCACTAGTTTTAAACAATATAAATAATAGTTAAGAACAAGATCACAAAAAATAGCTATCTAGAAGTCATTACCTCAAGTGAATACTAACATTGAAAATATGGCATTAACTTTGCCAGACAAGGTTACTAAAGGAAGAGATTTTATAGGATGAACTAGATATAAATTATCATTTCTCAAGTTAAACAGTTGCTTTTTCTTTCCGTAAGCTCTTTTTAATCCACCCAGACCATTCAGATTCAGGAAGAGTTAAAATATCGGCCAAATCTGTTGATTTAACATACACCAAAAAATCTGTGGCAGCAAACCTAGAATAGGTCATCCATTTATTAAAATGATTAAAGAAATCACGACACATAAGCTCTAGCTGCTTATGTTCAAATTCTGTCACACTAGCTTTACTATGCAAATGTCGATAATAAATTAGTGCCTCGTGAAAAGAATCCGTTGCAAGTTTTCTATAGTCCATGTAATTATTCTAGACTATTTTTTCTATTTAACAACAATAAATCCTATATATTATCAGGATAGTTTTATAAAAATAATAGAATAATCAATACTTATTAAAAATACGAAATTATTACTATAATTTATAATTTTTATATGACTTTAATCTAAAGGAAATAGCTACAATCATCCAAAGGACAATCCGTGATTTTTTTTCACTAAATAATAACTCACATTACGCACAACAACATAAAATTAAACAATTAATGTGTTTTAAACCGTTAATAAAATTTTCTAGGATTTTTTTATAATGGGTTGTCGTATAATAGTTTTTAATTTGTCAGGAGCAGTTTTTGTTGGATTGTTCAGATAAATTTCATGATGTTTACCATTGCAGGTAAAATCATATCTATCAATATAATCATGAAGGGTATCAATAGTTTCTTGTTCCTTACAATATGGACCAAGGTGTAATATTTGAAAAGACAGCCCTTCATTATATTTACCTAAACTTAAATTTGATAATCCTGCCAATCCTTTATGCTTTTGTACTTCATTAATAGCTATGTCAAGGTGTTTTTGAGTAATAAATTCAGGCTGTCTAATCATCAAAGTCCAAAGCCAATTGCTTTTATCATTCAGATTAAATACACCATCATCAACCCACCATAATCCTTCTAAAGGCATCACACTGTAATCAATTCCGATGTCCCCTTTCTTAATTGCAAATTTAATTTTATAGGAGACTGAAAATAATGCTTCACAAGCATTAGAAAATAAGTTTGATAAATTCGGATCTCCCCTACCATCTAACTGCAAAAAATTAAATGTTGGCACATTAACTTCTATTATTTTGCCTATTTTTGCTTGATAAACTGTTTTATCCTTCTTTTTATAATCTATTTTTTTCATGAGTAGTCATTTTGGGGGTTGATTTTAAATTACAGTATTACATATATTAAGAAATGTATCTACATTGGCTCTCTTGGAATTTCCATTACAGGCAATTTCATGATTTTTTAAGAAAATAAATTAACTGAAAGAATTTTAGAATCAATCAAAAAATAGGAATTTAGCTTTATCCAAAGAAGGCGCTTTTAGTGGTAAGTTTAAATCAGCTAAATCATTAGAAATCAAACAAGATATGGCTAAAAAACTTGGTTAAAAGGGCTTGTTTTTCTGGAATTGTAAATATCATTTTATTTTAATATTGATAATTTTATAAACATTACTACCCAATAATTAAACGTAGAAATTTACTATCATATAGATAGATCAAGCTTTAATAAATTTAATTTTATTGTCATACCACCTATCTATTACTCTCTGAGCAACAATAGGTTTTTTGTCTAATAGATAGTCAGCAAGGGATCTAACTTTATCTAACATTTTATAGTCTCTTGCCAGATTAGCAACTCTCATATTATTCGCACCTGTCTGACTAGTACCAAAAATCTCCCCAACCCCTCTTAACAATAAATCTTGTTTTGCAATAGCAAATCCATCATTACACTTACGAATAATTTCTAGTCTCTTTCTAGAGTTTTCAGATAATGGAACCTTATACATTAAAATACAATAACTCAAACTATCCCCTCTACCAACTCGACCTCTCAATTGATGCAATTGGGCTAAACCTAAACGTTCAGCATTTTCAATTATCATTAATACAGCATTAGGCACATCAACCCCTACTTCAACAACTGTTGTAGCCACCAACAAATTAATTTTTTTCTGTTGAAACTCACTAATAATAGCTTCTTTTTCTATAGATTTTAGCCTCCCATGTACCATACCTACTTTAAAATCTACTAGCTCCGAACTTAATTTCTCAAATATTTCTGTAACAGCTTGATGCTCTAGCTTTTCTGAAGAATCTATAAGAGGACATACCCAATAAGCCTGTTTACCTTGTTTCAGCACATTCACAATTTTCTGTATTATTTCACCTCTCTTTTCATTTGACATGACAACTGTTTTTACTTCTTTACGGCCAACAGGCATTTCATCTACTATAGATATATTTAAATTAGCATACATTGCCATTGCCATAGTTCTAGGAATAGGTGTTGCTGACATAACTAACTGGTGAGGTACTATCGAGGCTTTCTCAGATTTATTACGCAAACTTAACCTTTGAGCAACCCCAAATCTATGTTGCTCATCAATTACTATCAAACCTAATTTTTTAAACTCCACATCCTCTTGAAAAATTGCATGAGTCCCTATTACTATCATTGCTATCCCTTCTTTGATATTTTCAATAGCTTGCTTTTTAGCAGATTTATTACATTTCCCTGATAAAAACATGATATTAAAATCAAACATAGCAAATATTTTTTTAAATAAGCTAAAATGTTGCTCTGCTAAAATTTCTGTGGGAGCCATAATTGCAACTTGTAAATTCCCACTCACTGCTTGCAAAGCAGCTAAGGCAGCAATTATTGTTTTTCCACAACCAACATCTCCTTGTACTAGTCTCATCATGGGGCTCTCATTATCAAGATCTTTCAAAATCTCTTGAAAAACTTTTAGTTGGGCACGTGTTAAACTAAATGGGAGCTTATTAATAAATAAAGCAGTCTGCGAGTCATTATGCTTAATTGGCAAGGCAATTTGATCTTCGGAAGATGAAGTACTTTTTAACAATGAAAGTTGATATGCCAATAGTTCATCAAAAATCAATCTATACCTTGCTGGAGAAGTATTACTTTCCAATTCCTCTGGAATAAGATTTGGAGTAGGGTTATGAAGTAATTTAATCGATTCAGGAATAGGCATTAATGAAAATTTATCCAAAATATTATTTGGAAATATTTCCTGAAAAATATCTGAACTTGGTAATAATTGCAAAGCTTTTTCACTAATATTTTGCAGCATTTTTTGATTGACACCCGCGGTGGCAGGATATACAGGTGTTAGAGTCTCTGCAACATCTTTATCTGTCCCTATTACATATTCAGGATGGATAATTTCATATCCAGCATTACCTTTGCGAACTAAGCCAAAACACCTAATTATTTTACCAACTTGCATACTATCAACTTGATACTCTGAAAAATTGAAAAACCTTAAATTTATATAACCGTTATTATCTGATATATTCACCAAAAGCATCCTTTTTTTTGCAAAAATTACCTTTGATTTTATTATTTCTCCCTGAACAAGTATGCTTGTGTTCTCTCTTATATCTCCTAGGGGAGTAATTCTAGTTTTATCAAGATATTTAATTGGTAAATGAAAAATTATGTCCCTGACAACATATATTCCTAATTTATTAAGTTTTTTTTCAATAACATTTCCAACTCCTTTTATAACAGTTACAGGTTGAAATAATATATCTTTAGTAGTGCTCATGATTTACTAATATTTTCTGCGTGATTGAGAAACCACAAATTTGAGATTTTTTATTTTCTTAATTATTTCGGCAAGATGAGTCCTATTTTTAACAGTAATTATTAAATAAACGGTAATAAAACTTCCTAATTTTGGATCTATCTTTATATTGTCTATATTAGAATTAGAGTCAGATATTACACTTGCCAATGATGCTAGCGCTCTTTTTTGATTGATAATTTCAACCACAATTTCAACTTTGAAATCTCCGACTGTTTGAGTACTCCAAGAAAGATTTATATAGCTTTCAGGATATTTTCTATAGTTAGCTATCATCTTACAATTATCTAAATGCACATCGATACCGTTCCCAGCTCTTAGATAACCAATAATTAAATCTCCCGGAATAGGGTGACAACACTCAGAAAAATTCACAACCATCCCTTCGGTACCTTTAATTAATAATTTACTAGCAAGATTTTCTACATTATCGTAACCAACATCATTTATTAATTTTCTAGCAATTAAAGTAGGATATTGATTTCCTAAGCCTATTTCACGATACAATGATTCAATACTCTCTAACTCCAACTCAGACAAAATATTATCTATATTACTACGTTTCAAATTATTCATACTGAAATTAAAACCAGCCAATGTTTGCTCAAGCATTTTCTTACCAAGCTCTTCTGATTCATTCTTTTGCATATCACGAATATAGTGACGAATCCTATTTCTTGCTCTGCTAGTACATACAAAATTCAACCATGATTCATTTGGACGCCCATCTGGAGATGTTATAATCTTAACAGTCTGACCACTTACAAGCTTAGTATTAAGCGGTGCAAATCTTTTATTAATTTTTGCTCCAATACATTTATTACCTACTTCAGAATGGAC
>JABSQI010000146.1 GCA_013215905.1 Legionellales bacterium
TGAGAACGGGTACAAAATGACTGGTAAGAATAGAATGTCTTACTGTGCACCTGAGTGGATTGCTGACAAAAAGAAAGGTGGTATTTTGCTTTTAGATGACTGGAACAGAGCGGATTGATAAATTATTTAAGCAACTACTATGATAGCTTGTATTTTTTAACTATCTTTATAATATGATAGAATTTAAAAAAGACAACTTTGTAGGTTTCTTAAATGTTTCAGGAATCTATTACATTAAAATTGCAGAGAAAGACTATGTAGGAAGTGCTGTATCTATAGGACACAGATTAAAGCATCACTTATGGGCATTAAAAAGCCAGCGACATCATAATAGAACTATGCAAAACGCATGGAATAAATATAAAGTTGCTGAATTTAAAATGCTTGAAGCTTGTGATAAAGATATTCTTATAGATAAAGAACTATATTACATTACTAAATTATCACCTTATATGAATCATATTCTTAATCCAGTAAAGATTATAAGAGATGAAACATATAAGCAAAGATTAAGTGATGGTTTAAAAAAAGCTTATGCTAATGGTTTAGAACCGCATAACAAACAAGAAGTACATATGTATGACCTCAGTGGTAATTATCTTAAATCTTTTGATTCTATTACAGAAGCTTCTCAAGAATTTAACACTGATCCTAGTGGTATATGTGCTGCATTAAATGGTCGTGCTTACTCTGCACAAAAACACTTGTGGTCTACAAGTAAACTAGACAAAATAAAAATTCCAAAAAAAAATTATCAAGTAAGATCTGTTGTTCAGTACGATATGAATAATGTTAAACTAAGAGAATGGGAATCTGTAAAGATTGCTGAACAAACTCTAAGTATATCAAATATTCATAGAGCTGCTAGAAATAATAGAACTGCTGGTGGTTTTAAATGGAAATTTGAATAAACGTGTGGTCCGCTAAAAATTCTGTGAATTCAGGGAACATCTAGAGATAGACAATCCTGAGCCAAGCTATATAGAAATATATAGAAGGTGCAACGACTAGATAAATTAATCTTACCAGGTGGTGCTGAAGATGAAATATCCACGAGCGCAGAACAACAACTTATATACACCAGTATTAATCAGTTGTTGATGATATAGTCTGAACTATAGATATAATCTAACATGAAACTATAGAACTGTAAGATAAAGAACTTACAGGATAACATTATTGCCACGTTTTATTCAAGCCTGCATGGAGCTTATTGACAGACAGTCTTATATCTCTTGGAGTCTACCAAAAGATTGGCACATTGTGCTAACAGCAAACCCAGATAATGGAGATTATCAAGTAAATACTCTAGATTCAGCTCAAAAAACTCGTTACATTACTGCAAACCTTAAGTTTGATGTAGATGTATGGGCGCGTTGGGCAGAAAGTGCAGGTATTGACTCACGTTGTATTAACTTTTTGTTGTTACACCCCGAGTTAGTTACACAAGAAACTAATGCAAGATCTATCACTACTTTTTTCAATTCAATCTCATCTTTTGCTGAGTTTGAAAAGAATTTGCCAATGATTCAACTTATTGGTGAAGGTAGTGTTGGTGATCAGTTTGCATCTATGTTTACTGTATTTATTAATAACAAGTTAGATCAACTTGTTACACCAAAGGATATGTTGTTGAAAGATGACACAATCCTTGCTAAACTAAAAGCTTGTATTGGTTCTGGAGATTCTTACAGAGCTGATATTGCTTCAATTTTAGCTACAAGACTTGGTAACTATGCTGTAGTTTATTCTAAAGATAACAAGATTACTAAAGCTGTTACTGAAAGATTGATTGAATTAGCTACAGGTGATTACTTCACAAACGATCTTAAGTATATCGTTGTGAGAACTATCTTTAATGGTAATAAAGCGAAGTTTGGTGCAATGATGCTAAACCCGCAAATCATTAAAATGACTATGAGCTAATAGTCAAATGAAAACTTGAGCGTAGTGTCACATGATGCTACGCTTTTTTATTTTATTTTATAATGTTTATGTATGAGTAAAAAAGCTTATTACATAGTAGATAATCATAAACTTGACAGTTTAAGAGATTCTACTATAGGTTTATCTGATACTAATTCAGTAACTACATTTGGAATAGTTACTTCTAACTCTAAACCTGAACTTGGACCTATTTATGGGTTTGTAGCTTCTAGTTATGGTTCTAATGCAAAAGATAAGATAAATGCTTTGTTAGGTACCACAACTACAGATTTAACAAATGTGAAACGCATATTTGTTCTTCCTGGATGTAATGCTACAATGCTACAAATTAGAAATGTGGCTAAACAAAATAACTTAATGATTACTCATCAACTTAGTAAAGCTGATGTAATTATAGGTAATAAATCAAGCCTTATAACTAGAAATTTTAGAAATCTCAGCACTAAATCTAATGCTGTAGGTATTATTTCTAATAATAATGGGGTTATGTATTATCGAAAAACAGGTAATAATGATATAGATTATTATAAACATCCTGTTTTATGTACATCTAACATAAGTAGTCATTTTCAATTCAGTTATTATACAACTGATCGTGCAAATTCTTCTGCAAACGTTTTACTATCAGGTCTTCTTGTTGATATACTTTATGAATTAAGAAACTTGAGCACTTCTAAGTTAAAAGGTGTTATACACGAAGATGATTTTTTAAGAATGTCTTCAAGTATTGTTCCTTTAACAGAAGAACTTGCAGATACTATAGTAAGTATGGTTAATTCATCTAACAAAGATGATTTAGATTTAGCAGGAAATTTAATTGTTAATTTAGATCCTTATAAAAATCCACATTTAATTCATAAAATGTTGAATTCAGCATATTCTTTTATGTGGAAGTTTAATAGAAATAAAGCAGTTAAAAATTGGTTTAAATCATTAGGTTATGATTATACTGATAATAAAGTGCATAGACTTGTTGAGTCATTGCATGAAGCAGGAGCACTTACGCATGAAGCTTTTATGTATTTTGAACCAATAGCTCGTAAACAAATTAGACTTTACGATAGAGAGTTATATGATGTAACGTTTAGTGTAAAACCAGAATACAAAAAATATTTAAAAAAAAAAGAAGATGAAACTAAATAATAATTCACCAGAATTTCAAGAAGAATTTTGTAATATATTAAGAAAGTATGACGAATCTAAATTAGATGAAGGTCAGACTTTACATAAAGATGTTCATATTTCACCTGTTTATTTTCTTAATTTTGAACCTCCTGTAAACGGTATTAGAATACCATGTATCACTAGTTTTGAAAAAAGTGAAACTTTGATGATGTTTGTATCTGAACAATCAGTTTATTTTAGTGCTGCTGAAAAATTAAAAAAAGCAGCTTTTAAATTTTCTAAAAATGTAGATCTTCAAGATAAATCTATATTTAGATTTCCTAAACTAGCTTTGCCTAGAAATAAAGTTAATCTTTTAAAAGACAAATATAATTTAAAAGTTGTTAGGGATTATAAAAAAGCAGATTACAATGTTGTCAGTGAAAACTATTTGACTTCTCAGTTCACTAGATCTTGGCTTACTGTTATGAGATTAGATCAATTGCTAGAACGTATAAAAGAACACAGTGCTCATTACGATAAGTCTATTGTTACTTTTCTTGAAGAAAAAAGAAAAGAATTAGGTAATATTTTAATAAAGCCTGAAGCACATTCTTATTATCGTGGTGATGCTGATTATAGAAAAGCTGTTGGTTTTTATAGAATGATTACTGGAAGAAGAGCTTATTATATACAATCTTTAGATGTATTTAAATTAATCAAGTTAAACAACTTAGTCTTAGATTCTGAGCTAAGTTTAAAAACTAGTGATGGTTTAGCTACATTAACTGAAGAACACTTTGATGTTATTGATCAAATGATTAATAGCAGTAATGAAACAGATCAAATAATGGCATTAGAAATGATGAGTAATTGCGATTTTGTTAAATCACATGCTATTATTGTTTATTTAGTTTCTAAGTATTCTGACAGAATTAAAGACTTTAAAAACTACAATAGTGTTAATGTAAAAACGCTTAGAGAGTATACAAAAGATTATACTGTCACTAGATATAGTTCTAGTAGTGTTAGATTTTATGACAATATAGTTATAAGATTTAAAAATGATGGTAAATTAACACCTTTTATTGTTAAACGTATATCTATAGATATGCTAAACGATCTTTATGCTAATGTAGGTTTTGGTAACAGTTCTCCTTTTGAATTAAAAATTGAAGATATTCGTTTAAAACCAGAATATATAGAAGCTCTTGAAGCAAGCCAAGCAGTAAGTGAAGAAGAATAAATTTAATTTTAATAAGAGGTGCTCAGGCACCTCACAACCTCTTATAAATGACAGATAAAGAAAAAGAATTCTACAGCAAACCGTTTAATTTTAGTTATTCATCTTTAAAAAAGCTATTAGCTATACCAAAATCTTTTTATAAAGAGAAGATTCTGCAGGATAAAGAAGATAAAACTGCTAAGCATTTGATAGAAGGTAGACTAATTCATTGCTTAAATTTTGAAAAAGACAAAGTAAATGAAAAGTTTAAAATTATTCCTGAGAATGTACCTTCAGATAGCGTTCTTAAAATTTTAAGACAATTATCTATGATTACAGAAGCTGAATCATTAGATGATGTTGCAGATGATGTTATTCTGGATACTTTGAAAGAATTTAATTTGTATCAGTCTTATAAAGAAGATTCTAAAAGACTTGAGAAAATTAAAACTAAAGCTTCTAAAACTTATTATGATTTTTTAAAATCAGATAAGGATGTAGTTGATTTTGATACTTACCAAAAATGCTTAAATCGCGTAGATTTAATATTTTGCAATCAAAAAGTTATAGACCTTTTAGAAGACGCTAGTGATTCTGAATTTCCTTTACCTACAGATTCTATAGTAGAAGTAGAGAAGTATCTTCAGATGGACTTAAAAGAGTATAATTTTGGATTACACGGTTATTTAGATAGATTG
>JABSQI010000147.1 GCA_013215905.1 Legionellales bacterium
CCACCCTTTACCATCAATTACTTGTTCATTCGCTAGTAATGTTTCATCAACTGGATCCCAATTTACTAAGGAATTTTTTTTATATACTAGGCCTTTCTCAAGTAGTTTTATGAATAGCCACTGTTCCCAGCGATAGTACTCTGGATCAATAGTAGATATTTCTCTTTTCCAATCATAAGCATATCCCATTCTCTGAAACTGTACTCTCATATCACTGATATTTTTTTCTGTCCATTTGAATGGGGCTATTTTATTCTGAATTGCAGCATTTTCAGCTGGCAGACCAAATGCATCCCATCCGATAGGATTAAGGACATTTTTTCCTAGCATTCTTTGATATCTTGCTATTACATCACTTAATGTATAATTTCTAATATGCCCCATGTGGAGCACCCCACTAGGATAAGGAAACATTGACAGGCAATAGAATTTTTCTTTATTTAAATCTTCTGATGTAGAAAAAGAATTACATGAATCCCATGTATCTTGTATTTCGGCTTCAATTTCAAAAGGGTTATACTGACTATCCATAATTTATTTGTAACAACATAAAGTAGAGGATACTACTGAATTAATTTACCGGCAATATGTCTGCAAAAAAATTAGTCTATAATATAATTATTAGAGTTGTTTATTATAAAACAATTGGTCAAATTATGAGTAAAACGCCCAATAAGAGCCCAAATAAGGTGAGTGGAATTCAAGAAAGAATCCAACAATTATATTCTAATTCATTAAAAATAGATGACGTTACTTTAAATAATGCGTTAGAAGATGCTAAAAATACAGTTGAACATATTAGTGAAATTACATATGAAGAAAGTGAGAATATTTTAAAAGCCCTGAAAGGTGACATCCAGAGCTTAGCTTATTTTGTTCAACATCTAGGAGGGTTGATAACAGACTGGATAAAATTAGATATAGAATATCTTGAAGAACCTATAATAAAGATGTTATATCAAATAGCAGATCGTACCGAAGTAGAGTCTACCCAAAAAAAAATAGATGAACTTAATAACAATATATATAGGGCTGGTGATATAGTATTAATAGGGGTATTTGTTTGTAATAAGTGTCAGAATAAGATAGAAATGCCATATATTGGTGAACTATCTAAATGTCCTGGGTGTAAAAGTACCTTTTTTACCAGATTTTTCTAAATAATTTTGCACAAGTATTGGTACTAAAGTGAAGATGAACAAAAATAATATTATCGGCATATATCCGATTTTGCTCCATGGTGTTAAGCCTTCCATGGGATATATTGTGCTATTTAACACGGTAATTTCAAACGGTTTTGCTTTACTAATAATTTTTCCATGATTATTTATTACCGCTGTTATTCCAGTATTAGTTGAAACTAAATGATATTTTCCAGATTGTTTTGCTCTTGCTTGAGCTATTTGTAAATGTTGATCTAGGGCTACTGATTCTCCAAACCATGCATCATTACTAACAGTTAAAAATAATTGAGCAGTTCTTCTAAAATCAAGAAAAGACTTAGCATATGCTATTTCATAGCATATGAATGGAGCTATTTTGATTCCATTGTAGACTAAATTATTTTGATCTGAGGTACCATGGTGTAAGTCTCCCAATGGAAAGTTAAGAGCCTGAATAAGTTTTCCTAGAGTCTCCTTAAAAGGTATAAATTCACCTAGAGGTACAAGAAATTGTTTTAAGTATTGTCCATTGGAATTGCCTATGCCAATTAAACCATTATATATTTTATTATCTTTATTAATTAGTATTCCTAGCAAAACACCAGTAGAGTTATTTTTTGCTAAATTATCTATTTGATCTAAGAAATTATGAGCGTGCTGTTTAGTTAAAGGGATAGATGATTCCGGCCAGATAACTAGATTGCTATCAATGTTAGAATTTGTTAGATCAAAAAATAACTGTAGAGTTGATTCTAAATTACTGCGATTCCATTTAATATTTTGATCAATGTTGGATTGGATTAAACTTACAGTAATTGGATTAGAAATTTTATGGGTCCATTTATATTCTGCAAGAAAACAGCTTAAGATAGTCACTAATGATATAATAACTATTCCGGCAATAACTTTCCTAAAAGATTTAATGTTTCTAATAATTCCAAATATTAAACAACATATTAGAATTACTATGAATGTTGTTCCAAATACCCCAACTATCGGTAAGAATCCTCCATAAATTGTTTCAACTTGACTGTATCCTATATACAACCAAGGGAATCCTGTCAGGATCCAGCCTCTTAACCATTCTAGAATTGTCCAAATTGATGAAAATATTATTGAATTTAAGATGTAATTTTTATGATAGAACTTATTTACAAAATAACCATGAATAGCTGTAAATGTCGATAGAGTGAATATGAAAGCTAGAGTTATCATAATTGAAATTATGCTATGGATATGGCCATATTCATGGATACTAATATATATCCATGATACACTGCTGCCAAACATCCCAAATCCAAATGCAAAACCTACAAATATAGATTCCTTGGCTTTAATTTTAGAATAGACGTAAATTAAATAACTAAAAGGAATAAGTAAAACTATATGGAAGTTGTATGGAGAAAAAACTAGATATATTAAACAACCAGAAATAAATGCCAAGAAATAAATTTTGTATTTATGGTATAGTTTTGAAAATTTTTCTGAAGGCGCCATAAAGAGGCATTATAATACTCTAGTCAAAATAAGCAATAGATTAATTATTTTCAAACTCATCTATTATATCGCCTACTATCTGCTCTATAACATCTTCAATAGTTGCAAGCCCTATTACTGAGCCATACTCGTCAAGTACTATTGCTATATGATTTCTACTATTTTTAAATTCTTTGAATAAAATATCTATTCTTTTGTTTTCTGGAACAAATATAGGTGTTCTTAGAATATCATTTATATTAAAAGATTGCTTCTCATCTGCTAAATAGGGCAGAATATCTTTAGCATGGAGTATTCCTGCTATTTCTTCTGTGCCTGAAGAAAAGCAAGGTATTCTTGAATGTTTAGAATTAATAACAATTTTAACAATGCTATTAAAATTATCTTTGGTATTTATAGATACCATTTCCTTTCTTGAGATCATAATTGATTTTACTGTAAGCTCGGAGAAGCTTAGAACAGCTTCTAACATTTTAAGTGCATCTTTATTAAATAATTTGCGTTGTTCTGAATCTCTTAGAAGTTTCATCAGTTGCTCTTTGTCTTTTGGCTCCCTGAGTAAAAAATCGCTTAATTTATCAAGCCAAGTTTGCTGATGAACTTCTGGATGATCTATAGACATTTTTTCTCCTTAATATATGGATCAGTGATATTGAAAAACGACAATATTTCAGCTTCAGTTTTCTCCATTATTGTAGCATTATGATCATTTTCATGTGTATATCCAACAATATGGAGGAGTCCGTGAATAATAATATGAGCAAAGTGGGATTCTATATTCTTAGATTGCTGTTTAGCCTCCTTAATGATTATATCTGGGCATATAGCTAAATCCCCTTGCAACACTCGATTTATTGGTTCATATGGAAAAGCTAAAATATTAGTAGGCTTATTCAATTTTCTAAATTTGTTATTTAAAAGTTGCATATCATATTCAGTAAAAGTTTTAAGTGTAATATTTGCTTTATTTTGAGTATGTATTAGACTTTTTTCTAGCCATTCAATTATATTAGCCTGGTTAGGAATAAATAAATTATGTTCATTTATTATTGTTATATTATTTTCCATCATTTAGTATCATTATATGCTTCTAAAATTTCTTGTACTAATTTATGCCTAACTATATCTGTATTATTAAAAAAATTAAATTTTATACCATCTATATTATTTAATATTTCCTTAGCATGAACTAATCCAGATCTTATTCCCATATTTAAATCTACTTGTGTGACGTCTCCAGTTATAGCTACTTTTGAGCCAAAACCCATTCTTGTTAAAAACATTTTCATTTGATCTATGGTAGTATTTTGAGCTTCATCTAATATTACGAATGAATCATTTAGAGTTCTTCCACGCATGAATGCAAGAGGGGCTATCTCAATAATGTTATGTTGCATCATTTTTTCAACATTTTCAATTCCTAGGATACTGTATAGAGAGTCATAAAGTGGCCTGAGATATGGGTTGACTTTTTCTGCTAAATCTCCTGGTAAGAATCCTAGCTTTTCTCCTGCTTCAACAGCAGGTCTGACAAAAACTAATCGTTTTATTTCTCCTAATTCTAAAGCAGTAACTGCACAGGCAACAGCTAAGAATGTTTTTCCAGTTCCGGCTGGTCCTATGGCAAAGTTAATATCATAATCTTTTATATTATCTATGTACTTTTGTTGATTAGAGCTTCTTGATTTAATAGTTTTTTTACTGGATTTTATCGAAATTATACCATCAAAATAATTTTGCTGTGGATTAGTATGTGTATTTTCTTTAATCATAAGATGGATATTATCTTTAGAAAGAGAGTTGTTATTAGTATCTTCATACATTTTTTCTAATATATTTTTTGCTGGGACAATTTTTTTGTGGTCTCCTTTGATTATGAATGAGTTACCTCTTCTTGAAATTTGTACAGATAATTCTTTTTCTATCTGTTTAATATTTTCATCAAATTGCCCACATAATTCATTAAGACGGAGATTATTAAAGGGTTCTAATACCAATTGAATATGGTTTTTTTGCTTCAAGTTATTGATAAATCCAAATTACTAATTATAAATAAATAATAGCTATAAAAACTATTTTTTTCAAGACAATATTTATTATTTATGATTTTAGAGCTATGTAAAATTGGTAAAGTGCCTGAATGGGACATTTTGGATGACAGTGACGATTTTCATCGATTTCTAATGATTTTCAAATGATTTTAACGAGAAATCTGTAAGAGGGAAAGTTTTTAAAATTTATAAGAGGGTTATTATCAACCAAAACAAGCAGGTCCTAAGTTTA
>JABSQI010000148.1 GCA_013215905.1 Legionellales bacterium
TTTATTATTAAGCTTGTCAGAACTATCGATGCCAGCTAAACGAAAGCCATTAGTTTTGACCAGTGGAATTATTTGACCATAAAAATTAGATACCATTGAAATAATATTTATAGGGCTTTTTTGGAATAAAGGATAATTTTCTGTCACATTTGATAAAGGAAATATTTCCTTAACATACCCAGTACATATTATATTCTCATTGAGAGTGGGTGATTTATGCTTTACATATATTTGATTTACTTGCATTACTTGCTCTGGAACTTCTATAATTTTCGTATTATTTCCATGAGAAGCAGTTAATTCATATATTCCAAATGTTGAGTTCAACTCGAAAGTGTATTTTTGTAGGTTCTCTATTTTTACACCGTTTGGATCTAATTCAAATTCAACAATAACAGCATATGCATTAATGCTAAATAAAAAAATTATAAATATAAATGGAGTCAATATTTTTTTCATATTTATTAAAAAAATTTGAAACGATGATATAGTATTAAAATGCAAAACCAAATGGTAGTTCCATTGTAGGTCTCGTTTGGAGCGGTTTACGAGTTTTTTTCTTAAAAAATACAGGTTCTGAGTCGTGACGAAATCCGCCAGAAAGCCTAATATTAAATCCTGCTGAAAAGTACCATTGATAACCAGCAAGTAAACCACTCTCGTAAAAATCCTCGCACACTCTGTCGGTATAATCAATAAGATCACGATTATCTAGCAATCTATATTTAAGTAGTATTATATATGGATTTATATACCAGCTGGAACTTTCTAAGATATCACGATTATTAAAAAGAAAATTGGCTCTAAGACCAATTGAATAACCTCCATCTCCTGAGGCAATATGAGGACATTTTGATGCAGAGTTAGTTCTCCAACCATGGTATTGATAGATAATTCCAGTCGTGATGTTTCTCGCTACTTTATAATCTAATTTTAAATCTAATGTTTTGAAAAACAAACCTTCCAAAGACTGCTGAATATTAATAATATTTTCTCTTGCAAGGACGTTATTACTAAAAAGCATGAGAAAAGATAAAGTTAGAATAAATAATCTGTTTAGTTTCATGATCTCCCTCGTCCCTTTTTTTTGTAGGATTCTACTCTATCAGGATTCCTATTGCAAATCTTGCTGATAGTATTTTAAATAAGTAATAAATTGATGTTGTTCATGAAAGTACATTTTAGTTTTTATGGTGAGATTATCTTGTATTAGTTTTTCTAAAATGTTATACCTATGAATGTAAAAATATCTACAATATTTTATTATGCATTCGATATTAACATATGGCTTCTACGTTTAAAATTTACACAGATGGTGCTTGTTTGGGGAATCCAGGTCCTGGAGGATGGGGAGTTCTGATAGTAAACTCAGGAGAAAAGAAAGAGTTATCGGGCAGAGAGGAAATTACTACTAATAATCGCATGGAGTTGACGGCGGCTATTGAGGGATTGAAACAGATCCCAATAGGCAGTACAGTTGTGTTAGTTACTGATTCAGAATATGTAAAGAATGGGATTACGTCTTGGATTTATAACTGGAAGCAGAATGGGTGGCGTACAGCTGGTAGGAAATCAGTAAAGAATCAAGATCTTTGGGAAGCTTTGGACGAACTTTCAGCTAAATATAGTATTTCTTGGGAGTGGGTTAAAGGGCATTCAGGCCATCCAGAGAATGAATTTGTAGATCAATTAGCAAGAAAAGCGATTAATGAATTATGAGACAGATATGTTTAGATACAGAATCCACAGGCTTAAAACATGAAGAAGGCCATAGATTAACAGAAATTGGTTGTGTAGAGCTTGTTGATAGAAAAATTACTGGAAATGAGTTTCAGTGTTATATAAATCCTATGCGTCCCCTTGATAAGGCAAGTATTGAGATAACAGGATTAACCAATGAGTTCTTAGATGATAAACCATTGTTTGCTGATATTATGGATGACTTTATTAATTTTCTAGGTGATGGGGATGAGATAATAATTCATAACGCTGCATTTGATGTGGAGTTTTTAAAAGCAGAATTTGCCAGAGCTAATAGATCTTTTGAGGAGCTGGTGCTTAGCAAATTTAATGTGGTTGATACTTTAAAAATTGCAAGAGAAAAGTTTCCTGGACAAAAGAATTCACTAGATGCTTTATGTTCCCGATTTGATATTGATAGCTTTGATAGAGAAAAGCATGGAGCGTTATTAGATTCGCAAATATTAGTTGAAGTATATTTAATTCTTACTGGGGGGCAGTCGGTGTTGTTTGATGAAAGCATTAATAATACTTTATCTAACACAGCGTCAACGAGTACTGGATATAAAAAGCCTAAAATTGTTGGTGAAATTTTAAATATTTCTGAAGAGGATAATGATGCTCATAAGGAATATTTAGCTTTCATGGAAGAAAGTAATAAAATGAAGGCTCTCTGGGAATCATTGGAATAGCTATTTAGTTTTTTTTAATATAATTTTTAACCAAATAAGGATTATAACAAGTAAAATGATTAAGGTTGATAAAATAATAACTACTAACATTACAACACTTGTATATTTGCTAGCAGTAAAAGCTTCTTGAGTCATTCTCTCAGTCATTAGCTTTTGATATTCTAATATTTTAACTAGTATTTCTTGTTTTTGATCTTCATATTTTTTATTAAAGATTAATTCTCTTGCAATGTTTATTTTTTGACTATTGTCTTTATTCATATATTGATTGGGTATTATGACATTTGGTTCTTTTAGAGGATCTTGTGGTGGTATAGCAAGTTGCATACTTAGTTTTTCTGTTTTGGATATTTGATCTGATAATTGTTTTGCTTCTAATAGCATTTGGATCTCTTTTGGTGAAGCGTTTAGAGTTTGTAAGCGCTCAATCACGTTTTCTCTAGACTTTTTTACTTTGATTTCATCAAAGTATTTTTTGTAGTCAGATTTGTCTTGGGTAACAACATATCTTCTGGCTTGTTTAGAGAGAAATTCAATGCTTTTCGTT
Source organism: Legionellales bacterium (assembly GCA_013215905.1). The sequence continues at coordinate 2,980 of JABSQI010000148.1, forward strand.
AGTTTATTGCCAAGTTCAATGAACTCAGCTTCTCTTGAAAGAACAAATCGTTCTTGGGAAAAGGCTTGCATTAGAAGATCTACGGAAATAATTAAAACAACTGCTGTTATTACTAGTAGTGCCCAAGAAAAATTAGTATATTTTTGAGGGTTATGAGTTATTTTTGAACGTAATGTCATATAGAATCCGCTTAGGGGCAAATACCGATAAATACTAATTTATTAATATACCTAAAACTGATTTTAGTTCAGATCTATATCAAAATTTATGTTTAATTAAATTTTTTTTAATTATAGTACAGTTTTAAGCCAAAAAGTATATAAAACTTCAATACTATTAGTTGTATATTTAACAGTTAGCTTATTTTAAAATACCGAACCGTTTATCCATAGATGTACCAGTATAGATGCAATATACCCTAGTAATATTGCCCAGCTCCAGCGTAGGTGAGTCATAAAAGTATATACACCACGAGCTTGTCCCATTAATGCAACTCCGGCTGCAGAGCCTACTGATAACAGGGAGCCTCCTACACCTGCAGTTAGGGTGACTAATAACCATTGTCCTTCTGACATGGCAGGATTCATTGTTAAAACAGCAAACATCACCGGAATGTTATCAACGATAGCTGATATTACACCTACAGCGACATTAGCAATTGTTGCTTCATATCCTAAAGGCATGTTTTGTCCCCAGTCTCGATACATAGCCGTTGAAACATAATCTAAATACCCAATGACAGATAGTCCGCCTACGCTTAGCATAACCCCGTAAAAGAAAAATAAAGTGTCCCATTCTGCTTTACTTACTTTATTAAAAATATTAAATGGGCTAAATTTACCTGACTGGATTTCTTTTTTGTATTTATTTTTCTCATATTGTTTGATAAAGAAAGATGCAACCATTAAGTAACCCATTCCTGTTAACATACCGATTGTTGCAGGTAAATGGAGAAAATTTTCAAAGATAACGGCAGTTAAAATAGTAAGTAGGAATAAAATTATAGTGGTTTTAGCTCCTTTTTTCATTATTACCTTTTCTTTGGATATTGGAGGTTGTTCTTTAGGAATAGCAAACATCATGATTACTGCTGGTACCACAAAATTTACAGCAGCAGGGACAAATAATCTAAAGAATGCCTCAAAAGGAAGGATCCCTTTTTGCCAAACCATCAAAGTTGTTATATCACCAAATGGGCTGAATGCTCCTCCAGCATTTGCTGCTACTACTATATTTATACATGCAGGTATCATGAACTTAGGTGATTTTGCTCCAACTGATGCTGCAACAGCGCACATTAATAATGCTGTTGTTAGGTTATCAGCAACTGGTGATATAAAAAAAGCAAGAATCCCTGTAGCCCAAAAACATTGTCTATATGAAAAACCTTTATCAATTAGCCATGCTCTTAATTTTGTAAAAACATTACGCTCTTCCATGGCATTTACATATGTCATAGCAACTAATAAAAATAATAACATTTCTGTGAAATGTAGAAAAATTGGTTTTACTGCTTCAGAAGCAGCATCATGTTCTAAATTTTTTGCTCTACATATTAGTGCTACTATTATCCAAATTATTCCCGCAGCCACTACAACTGGTTTAGATTTTCTAAAGTGAGTTTTTTCTTCGACAATTACTAGGGCATACGCTAAAAAGAAAACTGCAAGTGTGATGTACCCATAAAAAGTGTGAGTTGCGTATAGATTAAGTGCGCTGCTGCTTGCAAATAAAGCTGGGCAAAAAAACACAGTTGTAATTAAACCAATGATTCCAGAGAATTTTTTTAACATAATATACCTTTTCTAGTGACATTAATTAAAGTTTTATCAAATTTCAAGTATAATACGTAAATTCCTAATATCAACTAAATTTTATCTGTATAATATAGTATAAGAGGTATTGTTGTTCTAGTTGTGAACAAATATAAAAACTAGAATTAGATGTGAGAAGCTTTTCTT
>JABSQI010000149.1 GCA_013215905.1 Legionellales bacterium
AATAGTTAAACAAATCTTTGAAAAATGGGTAGAAACTCATGAGATAACTGACAAACAAATAGAATTGTTACAATTAAAAATTAAAGAAATATAATATGAGTTTATCAATAGACGATCTCTTAAACTCTTTACAGAACCCTAACAAAACGTTAGCTAATACTAAAGATACATGGAGTAGAATTGCAGCTAAAGATAGTTTTTCCGAATTAGGATTAGAATCTTCAGCTTTAGAAGAATTTTTAACAGAGTGGTGTAGCGAAAACCCATATCACAATATTTAAAATATGACAAAACAAGAAAAATTAGAAAAATTCATCATAGATAACGATTTAAAGTTTGATGATGACGGTAGTGGTTTAAATTCAGAATGTTGTATTATATCAGGATATGCTTTATTTATAAACGCTAATGTAAATATAATTGTAGATGCTATAAACGAAGCAACTTCAGCAACAGGTTTTCTTGATGAATTAGAAAGAGTATTTAACTATGCTGAAAGTAATGGTTACGATGCTTTTTGGAGAACTTCACAAGCAAAAAAAGAATATAAATTTTAAACAGTATGAAGAGTTTTTTAGTAAAAGGTAAAATTCCAATCATAAAATGGGGGTCTTTACCTGACGAAATATACTATGAGGGTACAGTACCAGAGGGCTTTTCTCTGGCTGTAGTACCTTCAGAAGGGTATGTTGTTGTTGATGTAGATAGACATGGTGATATTGACGGTTTCGATAATGTACCAGACCATATTTTAATAGAGTTAGATTATACTTTTAATTATAAAACTAAAAATAACGGAATGCATTATTGGGTTAAGTACACAGGTAGTAAACCATTAGGTAATAAAACTAGTGGTTTAGGTATCGACCTCAGAACTCATAAGGGTTATGCTATATGGTATCCAGGAGTTGATATTAGAGATTATTTATCTAAAATGAAAGATAGCTCTAACACTTTAAACGAGTGGTTAGAGAAACTGTTCAGTTACGTTAATTAAAATAAAATAATGGAAGAACCAAAACATTACGATAACAGTAAAGGTACTCTTTATAAGATAGCTACAGAACGTGGTTGGAATGCTTATTTATTTGATATAGTTAAACGTTTAGAACGTGCTGAAAAGAAAGGTCAGTTTGACGAAGATTTAGATAAGAGTATTTTAGTAATTGAATTATATAAAAAAGAACATAATGGAAACACGAATAATATTAAATAGAATAAAATGTCCTGATGGTACTATATTAACAAGTCACTACAGGCATGATTTTCAAGAATATACTGATGAGAATGGTATTTATAGTATGGCTGACGGGGGTTGCGAATATTTAAGAAGAGGTGGTAAGTTTGAAGACTTATCAGTATACTCAGATGCTCCATTTGAAGAGATTAGAAAAGCTTTTCATAGAGGCGGAAGAGGTGCAAACAATAATTTACCTTTAACTTGGGTTCCGATGAACGAAATGAGTAACTCATGGCTTGAAGCATGTATTGTATATAATGAAGAACGAGGACAAAAAGGTTGTTTTGCTAATTCAATGTATCAAAAAGAGTTAGATTATAGAGTTATAAATAATATAAATATATCTGATGAAGAAGAGTAAATTATATACACTTATGACTAAGTGTTGGGCAGACCAACTATACCCCTACTTTCAAACAGAATCTTTTAAATTATTAACCTTTCAAATAGCTACAAGTAAAAAATCAAGTATAGTGTCACCTTTAAAAGATGACATATTCAAAATATTCAAAGAAACTAAAATAGAAGATATTAAAGTTGTGCTATGGGGTAAAGAACCTTATAGTACAACTTTATATGATGATAATCCAATAGCTACAGGTAGAGCATATGCTGCTAATTTATCCGGTGAGGTTAATTTACCTGACACTTTAAAGAATATACTTAGAGAACTAGAGAGTGATTTAAGCTGTTCTACGCTAGGGTTTGATACTTCATTAGACCATTTAGTTAAACAAGGAGTATTCTTGCTTAATACAGCTCTAACAGTGTCTAAAAACAATTCTCATATATCTCAATGGAAAGACTTTACTATTGCTGTTTGCAAAGTATTAAATAATCAAGATAATATAGTTCATATAATGCCTGGTAAACATGTACAATTGTTTAAAAATGACTTTACTAACCCTACACATAAGTTTATAGAAGTAGCTAATCCTAGTTCCTTTTCAGCTAATAATGGTTTTAAAAATAGTAAACCGTTTAGTAAATGTAATGGACTTTTAAAAACGCCTATAGAGTGGTTAGATTTAACTTATTTAGATGATATGCCCTTAACACCTAGAGAGTGTTTTGAAATACCTAAAAAGTTGAAAATTACAAAAGACCAAATGAAACCTGAAAACAGATGGGTATTACCTGAAGACATAAAAATATTACCATATGAAGGACAAGAAGAATAAAATAGGTTATATAAAAGGTGATACTTTTTTTACAGGTATAAGATTTTATGATAAAAATGGTAAAGCTACTGATTGGAAAATTAAACCTATTATACTAAAGAAAGGAGATAAAGATGAAGAAGAGTAAGGGTAAAAGACCTGATATTAAATTAAACGGTGAACCATTTCATGTTGATACTTTATCTGAAGCTGATAGAGAGCAACTTAAAAAGATATGGAAAGAAGCTAAACCTAATTTAGATACTGTATGTAATCAAATGATTAAAAATCAAATAGTATACGGTACTTCAGGTTATGAAATTAAAGAGGGTAATGTTAGAAGTTTATCTATTGAAGAAATACAAAATTTAAAAAATGAAGAAGAAGAATAAATATAAACCTTTAACTGAAGCACGTTTAGTAGAAATATTAGAAGTACTGACTATTCTTAAAGATAATGATAGAGTACTTAAAGTATTAACAGGGTGTTCTACTTATGATAGTATTGATGCTATGGAATTTTGTGGTAGTAACAAATGTAGTAATTGTACTAAACGACAAATAGACTTTCACGAAGCTATGAAACTACATGTTAAAAACTTATTTAAAGATGAAGAAGAATAATGATTTACCAGGTAAAGACTATGAGGCTTTTACTATACATTTAAAAGAAGCATACTTTAACACTATAGAAACTACTACAGATAACTTAATAAGATATTGTAGATATATGCAAAAAGAGTATGTAGAAAATGACAGTGAAACATCAGGTTTAGACATATTATTTAGGTTAATGCAAGGTGGTACTATAACGTTAGATATGTATGGTAAACTACTACCTGCAATAGAGAACTATACTGTAGATTATACACTAACAATTAATTTAGATGAAGAAGAATAAATATTATGTAGGTATACACTCACAACTAAATGAAAAAATTCACAGATTTAAAGTAAGAATTAAAGATGGTAAATTTTATAGATGGGGAAGCGATACTAAATTTGAATACCCTGATGATTACACTGTAGGTACTAAAAATTTAAATGAAGTCGAGTTAAAAATGATTAATAATGAAGAAGAATAAATATTATACACCAGAAATAGAAGAGTTTCATGTAGGGTTTGAGTATGAAGTTAGAATAGGCTTAGATAAAGACAATACTAGTTGGATTAAAGCTAAACTAGAACATCCTAATTATGATTGGATGAATGTACAATATGAAGGAAAACATCCAAATCAAATAAAAACTATTACTGTACCAGAATGTGTTAGAGTTAAATACCTAGACAGAGAAGATATAGAGAGTTTTGGGTTTAGAGATGATGTAGGAGCTGGAATCTTCTTCAGAAAAAGAATACACACGGATGAAGAAATTCATTTAAACTTTGACAATACTATTTTAATTGAGAGATGTTGTGTAGCAGAAGAAAACCCTATTGAAGTCGTATTTAAAGGTGTAATCAAAAACAAATCAGAACTTAAAGTTCTATTAAAACAATTAGGAGTATGAAAATTAAACATATACTAAAAGGTAACATTAATGTAATATTTGGTATTAATAGTGAACTATCAGATTACCGTATAGAGAACGCTTGTAAGAAATGTAAAGTATCCCATAACGAAGAAGGACACTTTACTAACAGTTGTCTGAAACGTACCGGAGGTTGTGGCTGTCCACTTAGAGCATTAACATCACAAACTAGTGAGGAGAAATGTGCTAAAGGTATATGGTATGATAACGTAATAGATGAAGATAAACTAAACGAAAATAAGATGTTGAAGTAGGAGGTGAAGTATTAACTTAAAAATATTATATGAAGAGAGCTGAAGCTAGAAGAAGAATACTAAAAGAATTAAATAATAAAGTGCAATGGCGAACTTCATCTGTGCAGGCAATACTAGATGAGTACACTAAAGTCATTAAAATAGATGAAAACGCGGTTAAAATAATATCAAACGATGTTATTATAGCTACTGCTGCTGAAATATGTGAGACTACTATAGATAAAATATTAGGTGGTGATAGAAAAAGACATGTTGTATTAGCTAGAAGTTTATGTTATAATGCATTAAGATCTAAAGGTTATACATTTAGTGCTATAGGTAAAATCTTTAGTAGAGATCATTCTGGGATAGTTTACAATATTAAAGTACTAAAGATAGATATTAAAAACAATTTTAAACCTGTAGTAGAAAAGTATAGCGCTTTTCAAAGAGCTTTATTAAAAGAAGAAGAATTATGAGTATAGATAGAGAAAGTATTTACTTAAGACAATTAATAGATTGTAATTGTAATGACTGTACGTATATGGTTAGAGATTTAGATAAATTAGCTAAACATAAAGAATCTTATAAAGGTACAGGACTTATGGATAAATTAAATTTCGGCAATTGTGAAAAATTAAATAAAGAGGTTGTATTTTCTCCTAATACTTGTCAAATAGAAACACAAAAGTGTTTTAAACACAGAAAAGAATTATGATAATAAATAAAATAGGTACTAGAGTGTATGCCGTACAT
>JABSQI010000015.1 GCA_013215905.1 Legionellales bacterium
TATATAATGTATTTTCACTTAATAGATTCCTAAAATTGTTTATATTTCTGCAGACGAAAGTATTATTTGTGCCAATATATTATTGTTTATACTCATTCTAACAAAGAAATTTTTAATTACTATTCTATCAGTTACAATATGGAGATATCGTAATTTAAAAATTTTTTGAAAATAAAATTTATATAAAAATTTTACGAATTAGCTAAAGTATACTGTAATTTATTATAGGGAATGAGATATGATATCTAAGAAAAAATTAGCAATTAATTTGTTTATTGTAACATTTACAATTTTCTGGCAAGTTGCAAAAGCTGAAATTGTATTAGATACTCGTAGTAATCCTAAAAATAGAAACTCTACAGATATTCATAAAATTGCAATGAATGGATATTTACCTGTTAAAGTAGTGGCTCGTTCTCATGAAACATGTGAGGTTGTAATAAGAATATCCATCCGAGCAAATTCATATAAGGAATCTAATAAAATACTCAACAAAGTGATTAATATTGCTGAGTATTCTAAAGATGTATATTATATTGAAACTAACGAAAATTATACGGATGAGTACCTTGATAGGGGGAAAAATTTATATATAAAAACAATAAGAAAACATGTTGTTTTTAACAAATATCTAAAAAGAATGGCGAAATTTAGGCTGAATCTTAAAAATAACTCTAATAATAATAATGTAAAAATCAGTGTAGAATTAATATCATAAATGGATTCAATAAATTATTAAAGGGTATAATGTAGTGATATGTCCTATAAAACTCTATTATTGCTATTTGTACTAGGATCAAGTTAATTCAATTAATAATTTTTAATATATCTCTTTTTTAACTTGCTCCAAGATTTTCTCTTTCTTTAAAATAATCAATTATTATGCGTATACTTTAATTGAAATATTTTTTGGAAACAATTTTAAAATATTAAATCAAGAATCATTTCCAAAAAAACCAAACCTTATTACGTTTTGTTTATGAAAATTATTTTTTATAGAACTCGCTCTCAGTAACAATAATTTCACCATTCTTGCACGATATTGTTACTCTCTTAAACTTGTTACTATGATAATCGTAACCTGATTCTAGCATATCAATTTCATGTTTATGGTTTTTCCATATTAATGACTCATTAGAATAACTGGTGATTATTTTAGGAATATTACTAACAGGGACATATTTTTTTATTGTTTCTGGTTTAACTGGTGGAAAAGTTTGGTTAATACCTAAAATAGTTATTTTTGCATGTTCTGGATAAACGATCACTTGCTTTGCAGTATCAATCCAACTCGAAACCCTTAAGCATTGTTCAAATTCTTCAGTTAAGTTTCCATTATCTGGTGATACGTTAACGGTCGTATGTCTCTGGAAACCATCAAAGTCTTCAAAAACATTGACACTGATAGGTATTTCTAGCTCATTAACAAAATATAAATAATTATCGGCAAAAACAGGTGTTATGATGACTTGAGCAATTAAAATCTTTAGCAAAATGCTTACAATGCAAATTATATTTCTTAACATATTATATCCTTTTTGTTATCAGTAGCAGAAGGTTATTAGATTTTTCAGTTTTGGGCATCAGTAAAAACTACATATTTTCAATTAAATACCATTTTGTTACAACTTCCTGACCAATCTCTTTTTGAAAGAATATATAAACTATAAAATTATTATTAGAGTTTGTATCTTTTTAATTTACGCAAATATTTTTCTGGTATTTAAAAAAGGTCTTAGTTATTTGCTAGATAATGGTGTCTTTAGTATCATTCATTATATCTCTCTCATGGTAACATGAACAGTAATCTAGGTAAAACCTGTGGAATAGAGATAACGCTTATATAGACTCTTCTTCAAAATATATTAGTGACTGGACATGCAATGTTAGCCTGCGGAGAAGGCTCATTAGCAGCTTTTATAAAGTATGAACTAGCATGGGTTTGAAGTTGTCATAAAGCATGTTCTTTTAGGTTAGTAGGAATGTCAAATACTGCAGAAAGCGCGGTAATAATACTAAAAACTCTGTTTTTGTTAACTCCGAAATCATAGTATCCATATTTAGCTCTACTAAAAATAGCTATTGTAGATTTATTGTTGTCAATGGAGAATATTTGAATATCAATGTAATCTGGAAATCTGAAAATCTTAGTTTTTTGTACGAATACTATTGTATAATTCTCATCATCTTGATATGTAATTTGAGTTCTTGGTATTTTTTGTATTATGGATATAGTCTTATTATATAAAGTTTCTGCGGGCGTTTTATAAATAGGACTGATGTCATTTTCAGACTGGCATGTGTTTTTAGGACAAATTAAATAATGATTTGGCTTCATATTAGAAATTTGTAGTTTTTTAAAATCTATAGGGGTTTTCATAGTGGCCTCAGTACATTCTAGTAGGATAATAGATAATAGGAAAATATAGATAATTTTCATAATTACCTACATGTTATCACATATTAAGTAATAGCTAAATAACTCATCTTAAGCATTAATACTTATAGCATGCATAATATTACTCATCTATTTTTACAAGGTAAGTTCCTAATTTGCTAGATGCAATTTTGAGATTGATGCTTAATGACAATATGAAATATATCAAACATGATGGAAAATAGAAGAGTAACACAAATCCATTAAAGAGGAAGATAGTATTGGCAAATCTCCAACTAGCAATAAAAATATAATGTAATTATATTTTTGCGTCGATTGTGGTTAATTGCAAATTAGAGTTACTATTGTTGAAACAAATATCAATCATTTTGTCATTAAATATAAATTACTCGTTCGAGATAACCAAATATTTCTTAATGAGTTGAATAATATTAGGTCTGCTGTGATCTAGTTCGTAAGGCCACTAAATAATATTAGGTATTATTATGAATAATATTTTGTAGCTCTTGAATTGTATTGGCGATATGAGTGGGGGTTTTTTTATATAGAATTTCGCTAGAGTTAAATCCCCAGGTAACTGCTATTGAATTTATTTTAGTGATTGAACATGCTTCGATATCAGAAGCTTCATCACTTATGTAAAAGATATTATTAGAGTCTATTTTAGTGCTTTTTTGGATTCTATTAAGATAGTGAGATTTATTAAATATTTTTCTGGCAGCAATTACAAAATTAAACATATGTAAATCATATTTCATTAAAAATTTATCTACAGTATTTTTTTTATTAGCTGTTAAAATCCCTAGGTTAAATTTATTTTTTTCTAGCTCATATAATAGATCAATAATATCATCAAATGACCTTAGTTCATCAGTTCTAAGGTACATGTTTTTTTTAATTTTCTTTATTATAGAATATAATTTAAATTTACTTATCCCCAAATATTCAATTGCTGTTTCAGCCGTCATATTACGAAATTCATTAATTTCACTATCTTTAATTTTTCTGTAGTTATAGTTTGAAGAAAGATCGTTAAAAATTTCTATAAATAATTCTAATGAGTTACACAACACCCCGTCGAAATCGAAGATTATTAGGGGACGAGATGGATATCTTATATTAATTTTCTTATAGATTAACATGTATATTATTTTAATGACTTTACAAAATATTTTAAATCTAAATTAATATATCATAATTGTGCATGTAAGAGACTGTTTTTTATAAATTTATGAAGAAAGATATTATTTAATAGCATTGTAGTTGACAATTTATGCTCAGTTGATAGAATGTTAATTACAGAAGAGGAGCGTTTTCTAGGTAGCTAATTTTAGGTTCCTGTAATCCATTGAGAATTAGTGAGGGAGATAAGCGCCGAAATCATTTCAGATGCAGGTTTGAAGTGGTTGGTTTTTTGGAATGATATTCCAAATTGAACTGTCATGTTAAATATAACATGGAGCGCTTCGAAATACTTCGGTCTCTTCCGATTATTTTAGTGCGACATGTATTGATAATATTAGGAGAGGGTAATGGGTGAAGTGTTTTTTTCATGTCTAGATAATCTTAATGAAATGGTTTGGGGATACGTATGTGTACCTGTTATTGTTATATTAGGAATTTATTTTACTATTAAATTTAAGTTTGCCCAAATAACTAAGTCAAAACTTATATTCGAGACTTTTTTAAAATTTATAGTTTTTAAAAAAGATAATAATATTCGTGGTATTTCACCATTACGAGCTTTTTTTGCATCAGTTGGTGGATGTATTGGAATTGGTAATGTTATTGCTGTTTGTACTGCGGTACAGATCGGTGGGCCCGGATCCATATTTTGGATGTGGGTAGCTGCATTTTTTGGAATGTTATTAAAATATTCTGAGGTTTATTTAGGAGTTAAGTTTAGGGTAGCAAATACTTCTGGAGGATTTGATGGTGGTCCAATGTTCTATTTACAGAGAATTTTTAAATCACGCTTAATTCCTAATTTATTTGCTTTCTTTTTAGTTATATATGGAGTTGAAGTTTATATGTTTAATATTATGACTAATACTATTAGTTTAAATTGGGATCTGAATAAATATTTTGTTATTTTTGTGACGCTGGGGATTATAATTTATACATCTATTGGTGGAATGGAGCGAATTGGTAGTATATGTAGTACCTTAATTCCTCTATTTGTGGTCATCTATTCGTTAATGTCAATAGTTGTAATAATAATGAATGCAGATAAACTGTTATCAACATTACACTTGATATTTGTCTCAGCCTTTAATGGACATGCCGCTATTGGGGGATTTTTAGGGAGTTCTGTATTATTATCAATGTCTCAGGGGGTAGCAAGGGCTGCTTATAGTAGTGATATTGGTATTGGATTTGCATCTATTATTCATGCAGAAAGTTGTGAGATTGAGCCAGCAAAGCAGGCACGTTTGGCTATATTTGGGATTTTTCTAGATACTTTCTTAATTTGTACTTTAAGTACTTTATTATTGGTAGTTACGGATATTTGGCATGAAAACATTCCAGCATCCATGGTTATTCAAACAGTATTAGGGAGTTATTTCCCATTTATGGATATTTTTATGCCATTTTTTATTTATCTTCTTGGCTATACTAGCTTAATATCTTTTTTCTTTGTTGGACTAAAGTGTGCTAGATTTTTACTGCCAAATAGAGGACAAGCAGTTTATTATTGTTTTGCTATAGTTGCTTTTGTCGTTTTTTCATTTATAGAGCCGAATCATGTTCTTTTATTTATGGCTATTTCTGGAGCATGCTTATTGTTAATAAATGTATTTGGAATATTTAAATTACGAAAAGAGATATCATTAGAATAATGAAAAAATATATATTGCTTCAATTTATATGCATACTATGGAAATGCAATAATTTTTTGGGGAAGTGATTCCAAACTGTATTGCAACAATAAGCATAATGCTGTTGTATAATATTTATTTAATGGATTGATATCAAAATTATCTTCCATATCAGATAGGTACAGCTAATTATTGTCCCTAGAAAGACGGTTGTAGGTCAAGAAAATTTGGATTGGAATTGAAGAGTTAGAATTATCCTTAGAACATGCTGCAAATGATACGGATGATTTGTCAGCAGTTAATAATAATGAATATGAAGCACAGCTTGTTGTTAGTAAACTGCGATAAATTTTAATCAGCATGTTTACTTTAGTAGCTAAACAATATTTTTCATATATATTTAAATAGAAAGACTATACTATTTATTTCATAATAGTAAGGATCATATTTAAATTAATACTATGATATATATTAAAAGATTTTCTATAATTGAAAAGCCACTCTGTATCTTTTTATTTGTTTTCCTATTCAGCAAATGCCTAGCTGACAATTTTCTAATTATTAACTGGAAACTATCTGATAATTTATTAAGATTATTAAAAAAAGATTTGTATGAAATGGTAGTTAGATTCCCTAACGGCGTGGAAGAAATTTTGCAACAACCTAAATCTTATAGATTACATAGAGATGCAGATGTTTTAGTATCTGAAATATATTTAAGAGCACGCTCTCCTTATGCCAAATTATCAAAAATACCTGTATTTTCACAGATCAGAATATCAGATCTTAGAAAGACATACAAAGAACATTTCAGATGGCATAATAATCAGTATCATACACGTCAAAAAGTGTATCATATTATGTTTTATCAACAAGAAAATATCATTAGAAAAACATTTGCTCTTGGTACAGTTTCACATTCTACTCGCCAGTGTGAATTGATTGATCAACAATCTGTTTCACTTAGATCTGTATTTGAATATAATCCGAGTAACTATAGTCACTTTGTAGCTATTAACTATCCAAACATGGAGTTATTTTCTGAACCATCATGCATAAGTAAATTTTATAAGACTATGTATGAAAAATTCTTTGGATAAGATTTAGCTGCTACTAGATTACTAGTTTGCAGAAATTTTTGTGGCTTAAGGATAATTAGGTTGCTGCGCTCAACAACTAAAAAAATTACCAAAAGGTGGCGTAAAGCCCTTGACTTTAGACATGGGTGAGTATCAGCGCAAATCTATTCAACAGAATCTGCGAATATATTAACTATATATAGTAACAATATTAAGAAAATTTCTATTCTCATGAACAAAATACTTTTAACGTAATTGTTCATAGATCAATTAATAGACTTAGATTTTTCTCCAATAAACCAAGTATAAGTTTCTTCCCTTATTTCGTCATAAATATCAATAGCGTATCCTTTAAAACCCGCTCTATTCATTGCCTCAACATACCATTTTTTACCTAACTTAACGGAAACGATCTCTCTATCTCTAGGGATGGAAGGCATATATGTATCTGTTGAATGTGTGGTATAACCTATTCTGGGAGGACTATCATCATTTATTAACCTATAGGGAAGAAATAGAATCATGAATATCCCTCCGGGAGCAATTACTCTATATGCTTCTCTAATTGCTTGCTCTTGCTCTGTAAAAAAATCGTAAGTTCCCATAGCATATACCCCGCTAAAACTTTCATCTGGGTATCTTGATAAGTCTCTAGCATCAACACCTATTTCACTATCTGAGGAGTAATTTCCATACAAAGTTACAACTTTAAGGGTTTTAAAATATTTTTTTAAATAGTCTTGTTCCACTCCACCTGGAGCAAAAGCAAGTAACGCTTTTGTTTGGGCAAGTTCTTTATCTGTATATTTTGGTATTATATCTGATACTAGAAAAGGTAAAGTTCTTTGTCTTCCAGGTTTGTTACAAACCGAACATTTGTCTTTTTTAGGATGATTTACGTTATCATGTATTTTGCCACATAAGCTACATGTATAAGCAGAAGTTCCTTTAGGACGAGTGGTATGTGTATGCATTAACTCTTGAGTATTGGCCTGTAATTCACTAAAACAAGGATTAATACTAATGATTAACAATAGTAAAAAATTACGTAGTTTATTAAATTTGTTCATATATAGTTTCCTATAATGCTTATAGTTAGATAAAATATTAGATCAAGATCATTATGAAGTCAAAACCAATGACTCAGAGTGCCTGTATGCTAATGATTATTTCTCTCCTGATGAATATGTAATATATTTGCAATAGCTCAGTTTGCTATTTTGTACTTGCACAGTTAATTAGTATTTCCAATAGATATAGGTAATTCAAAATAATAATAGCATTAGTACATTTGTTATATAATTGAACTCTATTTTAGATGTATCTTCAATGAGTAGAAAAGAATACTATTTACAGTTTTGGAAGGCTAGCGGTCAAAATATTTCAGAGTATTGTAAAGAAAACTCTTTAGCAACATCCACATTAAGGAATTGGGTAAAAACTTCTAAAGTACCTAATTTATAATTCGCAGAAATTAACACTACTCCACGTATACCTAGGTTAGATGATTCTCCTAAGTTAAGCTAGGCACGAAAATGAAGTTATATTTCCATAGCGCTGAAGATGTAACGTTTATAGCTAAATTATTAAAGAAGCTAAGCTGATAGAACTTAAATTATAATCTCCTAAAATATTTGTGGCACATACATCTGTGGATTTTAGAAAAGGCATAGATGGGTTAAGTGATTATATACATTCATCATACAATTGCATTCCTACATATGGGATATATGTATTTTACAACAAGAATAAAGATAAGATTAAAATATTATTTTGGCATGGCAATGGTTTTGTGCAACTTCAAAAAAAATTAGAAAGAAATAAATTTATAATGCCTTTGTTAGATGATAAAAAAGCTATCTCTCTTGAACATGGAAGATTACCTACTTATTCATTACAGCAATACCTACAAAAATAAGACTGTCATATCTGAAATAATTGTAAACATTTTTTAGATATGAAAATTAGATAACGTACCAAATTAGGATATCTCAGCAATTCACTTTATTTAAGTATATTCGACTGTTAGCTTTTCAAATTGCAGAATTATTGTCTGATATCTCTTGAAAAATTTGGAACAGCCATATTCTTTACCCTACATGGGTTAATATCAATACCTCCTCTTCTTGTATACTTAGCAATAACAGAAAGTGATAAAGGTTTACAATGATTTAGAATATCCACGAATATGCGCTCGACACAATGTTCATGAAATTCACAATGTCTACGAAATGATACAATATATTTTAGTAAACTCCCCTTATCAATCTTCTTACCAGTATAGAAAATCTGTACACTCGCCCAATCAGGTTGATTAGTTACCAAACAATTTGTTTTTAGTAGATTTGAATATAATCTTTCTCGAACAACTATATTGCCTACACGTAGTAACCCTGGATTGGGCACATAATCTATCACAGAAATATCCTCAGCATCTATGCATGTCCCTTCCATTAAAGTCAGTTTGTGTTTCTCAAGACAAGAAGCTTCTAAAGGGTATAAATATACTAAGACCGAAGAACCAACTACATTTGATAAGTCATTTTGGATAATACTTCTTACCTTCTCAAGACTTGCAAATGTAGTTTGATTAAAAGAATTAAGATACAACTTAAGTGATTTAGATTCTATTATATATTTTGAACTACAAGGAAAAACAAACTTTCCTACTACTACGACAGGTTTACCGCTATGTTCCAACCAAGAAATTTCATAGGCATTCCATACATCACATCCCTCAAAAGGCAATATAGCATCACTAACTCCGATATTTTTGCGATTAGACTCTCTCGTTATCGGAAATAGATACTCCGAACTATAAGTATCAGGATACTCAGTTGTGACTCCAAGGTAAGGTTGGTTTATTGTACTAATTTATACAATTATCTTACAACAGCAAACTATATCAAAGCTATTTTACACAAAAAAAAATTTTCAAACATTATATTTTTTAATATCCGTAAGCTGAAGTCTTACATATAATTAAGAAATAATCCCTATTGCTCTACCATTAACCCCTGTTGTACAATTGGGGAACAAAATTGATTTTAACTTTGTCTATCAATGAGGAGAAAATAATATGGACATTCCAAATCAACACCCTCAATCAAACCCAAATAAAGCACAAAACACTCTTCGCGAGCATGTCTTAGAAGCTATTGATGCATATTTTAATAACATAAAAGACAATGGACCACTAGGTTTACACACACTCGTTATTGAAGAAGTTGAAGCTGCTATGTATGAGGCAGCTATGAAATTTACCAAAGGTAATCAAGTACAAGCTGCAAAAGTGCTTGGAGTTGCAAGAGGTACTCTCAGAACCAAATTAAAACAATATTTTGGAACAACTCAAGTCGGTGGTTTATATCATAAATATACTGTTAAACCTTTAACATCTACACAACAACAACCATTAGTTTCATAAAATTTAAAGATTACTATATACCCCCTAGTCTAAAAGCTTAATATTTGCTCTAGGGGGTTGGTAAACATTTTAAATAAATGGTATAAATACGGCTGTATGAAATTAACTGACATTGCCAAAATATTACCCATAAACCAAGACTTACCAGACCTTCAAATTAACAATTTTCAAATTGATTCTCGTTTAATACAAAACGGGGATATTTTCATCTCTATTGAAAACATACGAGATGGACATGATTTTATCGAACATGCTAGTAAAAATGGAGCCATAGCTGCCATTGTTTCAAAGCCCATACAAAATCCCTCTCTACCAATTCTAAAAGTGCCAGACACAATCAGCGCATTAACTAAAATCGCAAAATATTGTAGACAAAATTTTAATGGCTTTCTAATTGCTGTAACTGGCTCTGTTGGAAAGACAACTGTTAAGGAAATGATTAAAAACATATTATCGCAAGAAAATAAAACCCTATATTCTCCTAAAAGTTTTAATAATCACTTAGGGGTTCCTCTAACTCTTTGTATGTTAAATAATAACTACAAATTTGCAGTAATAGAATTAGGTGCAAACCATTTAGGAGAAATCGAGAATTTAACTAAATTAGCCTCCCCGAATATAGCAATAATCAATCATATATCAGAAGCACATATAGAAAAATTCGGCAGCTTTAATAATATAATAACCGCAAAAACAGAGATTTTTTCAGGGGTTCAATCAAATGGAACGGCTATATTTAAACAACAAAGCTCTGAAATTACTTCAAAGATAAAACAAGCAACATCACATTTAAAAACTATTTCTTTTGGTTTAACAAATGGGGAAATATTTGCTGAAAATATTAATACATCTAGAGATAATAGTTCGTTCACAGCGTCAATATTTGGCAAAAAAATTAATAATATCAAACTAAATATCCCTGGGAAACATAATATTGAAAATGCCTTAGCTGCAATCTCAGCCACGTATAATCTAGTGCCCCCAAAAAATATTATTAAAGGCCTAGCAAGTTTATTATCTATACCAGGAAGATTAAATCCAATTCAACTATCCAGCAGTATTAAATTATTTGATGATACCTATAATGCTAGCCCTAGTTCAGTGGCCAGTGCAATACAACATTTATCAATACAACCAGGCGAAAAAATTTTGGTTTTAGGAGAAATGTCAGAATTAGGAGATAGATCAGAGTACCATCATTCTCAAATGGGTATTTTAGCTAAATCTTTAGGGATCAACAAAGTATATACATTTGGTAATTCAGCTAAAATAATGGGCTCGAAATTTGGTAAAAATAGTAGACATTTCTGCTCTCAAGCATCTTTAGAAAAGTTTTTAATAACCCACCTAAAAGATAATACATGTATCCTTATAAAAGGTTCTAGAAAAACAAAAATGGAAAACTTAATTCCTCCTTTAATAAAACATTTTTCATAGCCAATGCTGTAAGTATATCTCTTCAGATATTAACAGAAAATAATATTTTAACTAATTATTCTAACAATAATTAACCGGACAAAAATCACTCAAAACCATTCTTAAAATTTTACTATATTAATACAAAATTACTTATGTGACATTTACAGGATATAATTAATCCTATGATTATAAACAAAACTAAAAACAATTCGATATACAAAAATAAGCATTGACTGACTTAATATGCGTCTAAATAATATATCTTCATTTAATATAAACAATTTAACCCATATTCAATATATTATTTGAATTCTTAAAATTAATATTCTAGATCATAATTAGTTATAGGGTATAAACATGTTCTACGTGTAACATATGAGTCCTGTAGATGTCACATTTAAAATATAATCAATTACTTATATCAGGTTAAGTCACTTAACCTAGTAGTTTAGTTTTGTTTGTATCTAAGGATCCTTTGCATAATACTTGACCTAATTATGCAACTCTGGACCCCTTCTAAAAGGGGATTCTCTTTTCTCACATCAATGCTTGCAACATCTAGACGATACCGCAAATTATCTGGTAACTGTATAACTTCAGGTTCTGTAAGAAAAGACATCTGATCCGCAATTAACACATAATCAACAAAATTTGGCAACACCAGCAAACTATCAATAGCCTCGGCAATCCATTTGCTTTTACCACGTAATCCGTAGCCTTCCTGAATAATGCGTTTCAACATCTCTTGTCGCACTCCTTTTGGCAATCTGACTGTTGTTCTAGAATTACTTTTCATAATTAGACTCAATATCTAAAATAAAAGCTCTAAATGCTTTTGAAACCTTAGAGCAATCTGACCAATCTAAATTTAAAAAATGAGTAGAATACCTTGAATAAGAACCATCTTGTAAAAGCACATCTACAATTGTTTTTAAAGTACCAGAATCACTACAATAACCCAAATTTATGCTTCTATTTACATTTTTAATTATAGTTTTACCTTTTCTATTCAAGACAGGCTTTATTTTTTTTGCTCTTACAACGCTTTGTAAGTGCTTTAGGGATGCTCCAGAGATACAAAGAGAATAAACTTCTTCAAAAATATCATTATCATTTAGATTCGCTAATAGAGCCGCTTTTTCTAGGTTGTTAATTTTGCCTTCTTGAATAGCATATTTTAACTGATCTTGACAAAACACTACTGCAAAATAATTCATTGCATGCGGAAGAGAGCAACCTAATAAATTCTTAATATATGTGGGACTAATTTTTAAATCTGTGGTTTCTTCTTTTTTTGCATCCAGGATTAATTTTATATTTGTAATCCTTTCCCATAAAGTTAAATCGGCTCTCTCTAAATTTTCCACCCACTGGAGTAATCGCAAATCTGAGTTAACAGGCTTCTCTTCCAAAATTTTAGCAGGAATATCTGATTTACCCGCTAACAAAGAGGCTAATACTCTTCTTTCGCCCATAATAAGACGATAGTGGGTATCATATTTATAAATCCATACAGGGTTTAACACTCCTTGCTCAATAATCGAGTTTTTTAAGCTCTCTAGACTCTCAAGCTCTGATTTCTTTTTTGCGTATTGATTCATCTCTTTCTCAATCCCTGATAGAGTGTCTTCTTTTTGAATCAATAATTTCCTTGGGTTACAAGGATCCAGCTCTATTAAGCTAATTGGCACTATTTCATGTCTTAAAGTCCCTAAATTACTACTTGCAACTTTAACTGTATGGCTCAAACTACTTGTCAAAGTTTTAGATATACCGAATTTTTTTCTTTTAGTCATTTGGAAACACCTTATTGTAAATAAAATCACATACCTGCATTGCCTCCTGTTTAGCAATATTGCTATCAGAAAGACTAAAAATAGACTCCGGCTCTGCTCCTTCTGAATCAAATTCTGCGTATATTGATCTTAGCTTAAGCTTATGCTCCATAACATATTCACCTATAAAGTCTGCATTTTTCAATTCTTCTAGTAAATCCTTATGTAAGTTAATATCTCTAATCTTATTAGGCAGAATACCTATTAACTCAAGAGGACGAGCTCTATCTCTTTGCAATGCTTCCTGCTTCCACAACTGCAGCATTCCATAAATACCCTGAATTGAGTTTTGTTCCATTTGGGAAGGAATAATTATATGAGAGGCCGCTTTTATAGCACTAACAGTCAAAGGTCCTTTTGATGGAGCAGTGTCAATTAGCACAATATCATATGTTTCTTGTAAAGTAGGATCACTAATAAACAAATGTAACTGATTATGAACTTTATTTTTTACTTCAGATTTTCTAACAGCTTCTGCTTCTAATAGTTTAATAGCATACCCAGGAGCAATATCTAACATATCAAAATGAGTAGAATAGGGTAGTACAGAATCACCGTAAAATATATCAGCTATACTGCTCCTCCCATTCCATTCAGGATTGAACTGTTTTTCCTCAACATAACTAGGATGAATAGGGGGCATTTTTCCCTGAGATTCTACAGGATCTATTTCCATATCTAAAAATTTATGTGACAAATTACATTGGGGATCTAAATCAATTGCAAGTACTTTCTTTTTTTTTAATGTAGCTAGATATTCTGCTAGAAGGATACTTGTTTTTGTTTTGCCATCACCGCCTTTATTTGTTGCAGCTACTATTACTTTGGTCATACCTATTGATCTCCTTACATTTAGTTTATATCATAACTAATGTTTTATTGTAACTTATTTTTAAGTTGATGTTATGTTTTTTTTGTGATAGAAAATAAACATTCATATGTTTATTTATTTAATATTATGTTTAATAAGTTTAACTAATGTAAGTTATTGAAATTAAATAATTTTTATTGTTATAAGGTGACATATACAGGATTAAAAGTGACATATACAGGAAACTTTTGTGACATATACAGGACGAAATGTGTCAAATGCAGGACATATGTGACATATACAGTAAGCCAGAAAAAATAGTATAGCTGTATAATTTTTTTGTTAAAAGAGCATTTAGTATAAAAAAAATAATAAATATGAAAAAAAATTGCGAGTTAAAAAAACATATTGGAACAATTCAAAGTTCTAATCCTTTGAGCCTTGTCCAAAGAAAAATCAGTAATGCACTATTGTATAATGCTTATAGCCAATTATTAGAACAAGAAGAACATGAAATAGAAATAAAAAATCTGTGCAGGTTGATAGGGTATGATAGTAATGATTATCAACTAATAAAAGGGGGGTTACGAAAGCTATTGTCCACAGTAATAGAATGGAATTTATTAAATACAGGAGATAAAAGTGAAGAAGTATGGTCTGCAAGCTCTATGCTTGCCAGTGTTAGTATAGAAGGATCTAAATGTGTATATTCTTATAGTTCTAGATTAAAAAAATTGTTGTATATGCCAAGTATGTATGCAAGAGTAAATATGGAAATTCAATCTAAATTTAAATCAGCCTATGCTCTTGCCTTATACGAGAATTGTATAAGATACCAAAATTTACCTTATTCATGTTGGTTTACTATAGAAATATTTAGAAAACTTATGGGAGTTGATGAGAATAAATATAAAATTTTCCGTGACTTTAAAAGAAGAATTATTGATAAAGCTGTTGATGAGGTTAATTTGTACTCGAATCTGTTAATTATTCCTGAAATGCGTAAAAAACAAAGGAAAGTAACTTCAATTAGATTCAAAATTGATAAGAAAAAGCAGTGTCTACAAGACAATCCTCTGATCACAAGAGAAACGGTGTTTGTTATTTTAACTAGGGATTGGGGTTTTTCAGTGGTAAATGCTTCAAAGGTACTTGAGGAATTTGATAAAGACTATATTATGAATAAAATTAATTCGGTAACTCAAAGTACCAGCTTTAAGAATGGCAAGATAAAATCAAAATCTTCATATTTGTTAAAAGTTCTACAACTCGTTAATACCAAGGAAGGTTATAATCACCCAAAATATAAAGATTATAACTCAGAAACTGATAGCAATAGCTGTTTTTTAAACACTGAAGAACAGTATAATAACTATATAATAAAATTTCAAAATGATGTTGTTCATAAGGATATTATTCAGAGTTTTGAGGCTTATTTGAAAAAGGAGCATACTAAGGTTTTATGGAAATATTATCAAAGAGATATGTTTGAACATAAAGCTATTAAGTCGGAATTTATTCAATATTTAAAGAAGAATTTTTCTTATATTTCTAACAAACTTTAACACTTATATACTTAGATGAACTTAATTCATTTAATTTGTTTAAAAATAAAGTTTTTGTGTTACCATATACTATGGTAGGAAAAATAAAAGAATTAACATGGTGCATATAAATTGCCCAGTAATTTTGTGAAATTAAAGATTGAAAGAATGGAATTTTTATTTAGTATTACAAGATATTTCATAGCCAAAATCTTGCTGTTGAGTTCAATTTGCTTTTTCTCGTGTACTACTAGTGCGAAATGTCCAGAGTCTGATGCAGAAATATTAGTTGAGAATGATTCCCCATTTACTATTCGTTTGGAAACGAAAGAAGAAGATACATGCAAATTACATCTCATAGCAGATATTCCCCCAGGGGAGAAAGAAAAATATTTTTGTGTTTCTCATGATTATATGCTTAAGGTAACAACTTTTTATAATAAAGAAAGAAAGGCGGTATCCGGTTCTGATACGTGGAACGATATGATAATACAGGTGAAAGAAGGAAGTTATGATGTTAAATTTAAGCATTTGAGAGGGGAGATTAGAGGAGGATTAATTCGTCAGAATAACAAAGGTAAAGTGACCACAACTAAACCTTCAACTAAAAAATGGCATTATCATAAGCATGATTCATCAAAACATAGAAAAAAAGATAAAGATCATTCTACAGAATCTTTATTGAATTAAACTATTTCCATTATTTAAGTCTTTGTAGCATCAAACGCTTGAGCAAACTCGTTCTTCTAGTAATTTTATTATTTAAATAGAAGAAATTCGGATGCCTTTGTAAAAACGATTCTTTTAAAAATTAGGGTTAAGGAAAATAGCTTATATATTACTCATATACTCCTAGGGATTTTAACTTACTGATAATATGTACTTAATTTCAACAAAAGATTTTATATAGTCATACTGGTTGATATTGGTTCATTATTGTGAGATAATATACAATTATTAAATAAAAGATATTCTTAAATCGGAGCGGATGATGGAAAATATTAATACAAATATACATGAAATATCAGTAGAAGAGCCAAAGTGTTTAAGAAATTGTGTCTTAGAAGCTATAGATAATTATTTTAAAACAGTAGGGCAATCTGCTGCTTTTGATAGCAATACTGTAGTTATAGATGAAATAGAGTCAGCTATGTATGAAGGCATAATGCGATATACACGTGGTAATCAGTCTAAAGCAGCTAAAGTATTAGGTGTGAGTAGGGGTACTTTACGAACAAAATTAATGCAATATTTTAATACAACTCATGTTGGGGGTATTTACAGAGTATAAAGGTTACTTTGTTCTTGTATTAACATGGCATAATTGATGCCAAGGCTATTAAAGAGCCAAATTTAATCCATATATTATTCTAAATATATTACGGATATCCACTTGTAGATTTGAGATTAATACATATAAATTCCTGAATATGGTTTTAGGAATTTATTTGAGGTATTAATCTCCGGATGTGGGTTTTTGTATAATAATAGAGATCTATTTAGGGTGATCCCCATTTTAACATTATATAAATATTTATCTGACGTTATTTTAAAATTGTATGGTTTTTCGAGATTATGAGTTGATATTTTAGCTGCGCTTTTGTTCGTACTAACTATTTCCCACTCTTGTTTTATTATTTTGCCATCATAGTATAATTGAAGTTTTGCAAAACCAAGTATATCGTCATAACTCCAAAAATCTTGATCTTTAAAAATAATAAATAGTGTTTTTATTTCCTTAATTTTTAGTATTCCAGTCCAAATTTGTGTTTCTTTTAAGTTTTTTAATGCTTCTAAATTCCAATAGTATGGAAACTGAGGAACACGATTTTCTTTAATTATTATGTTATTATTATCGAATTCTAATATGTTGATGAAGAGCTCGTCTTCACTATTATTTTTCTCAGAATTTATGTTTATGCTTGAAATATATAATTTGGGATATACGTAATTGTTGCTATGACAAGGCATATTTATAAAGAGAGTAGTGAATAAGCAAGAAAGATAGTTATTTTTGAAGATTTTCAGTTTAGATAAGTTTATTTTCATAATTCTATAGTATTACCGAAACAAGACTTACAGCTATATGCATATTAAAATTCTAATTGGTAAAAAAAGTTTAGGATAAAACAACACAGTCATCAATAAAAACTATATGACTAAATATATAGAACTCAGTTATATCAAATTATATACGATAATAATCTGAGCAGTTTAAAATTTATCAAATATCTGTGGTATGAAGTACTGAGGTATTTTTAATGTTATTTTTGTTAACAACGAAATATTTAGGA
>JABSQI010000150.1 GCA_013215905.1 Legionellales bacterium
TAATTCTTTCTGCTGTTAGTTTTATTTTGTTATATTTGTCTCTTTGCGTCCAAACCCATCTCCCAAGCTCTGGATTGTCTTTATAATGCCGAGGAACATTGCAATGCCCATGGTTTTTTTTATAAAATTGCAACTGCCCATATCTATAATCCCAGCTGGAGGATATTTTGTTTACAATTTTAGTAGAAATAACTTTTTGTAATATCTCTGTATTTAATTTGCCAGAATGAATCACGGAGAGCTTGCTTTTAAGTTTATTAAAATCAAACTCTCTAGTCTGCCCAAAATTATTCATTGTGCCAACAATAATCTTGCTAAAGGCGGGGTCATATTCTTTTAAAGCGTTTAATATATCTACAGCATAATCAAATCCCGTTATTTCAGTGGCAATACTGATGTCTTCATTTTTGCTCGAGTTCAAATATAAGGGGATGAATACATACCCTAGGGTTTTATCTTTATACTTTCGCATAGCTCTGCCAACAGCTTGAATAATATCAATGGAACTTTTTTTAGGAGACAAAAAAGCAACACAATCAACTGCTGGTACATCTACTCCCTCTGTCAAACATCGTGCATTAGTTAGCATGCCTTTTTTAGAATCTCTAAAATCATCAATAACTTTGTGCCTGTCACCTGATGACATTTTCCCATTAACATGTAATATATTAAATTTATCTAATTCAGAAAAATATTTATTATTTGCATAACAAATAAATTCCTTAGCTTCGGAAACCCTAGAATGAAAAGAAATGATTTTGTTAATTTTATGTTTCTTTAAGCCATCCGCTAAAGCAAGTCTATGAGCTATTTTCACCGCTTCTGTATCGTTATCTTTATCATCCATTTTGCTAGCTCTGAGTTTAAGCCTGTCTATTTCATTGCTTTCAATAACTGATATAATAATTTTGAAGTCGCATATGATGTTTTGTCTAATAGCATCTGTAAAACTAAATTTATAACAAACATCGCCGTATAAATTTCTATTATCCATAGAATATGCGAGTTCTTTATTGTCAAAATCATCCTTTTTTTTAATTCGGTAATGCTTAGGAGTTGCCGTCATAAATAGTCTAAAATCAATTTTAATATTGTTGTCATCTAAACCAAGACTAAAATGTTTATCTTTATTGCCTGCTGTTTTGTGTGCCTCATCAAAAACCCCTAAATCAAACATGAAATCTCTTGGCATAGATTTTGATACAATATCAGCAGATTGATAAGTACAGAATATAATATTATGAGATCTGGCAGCCCTTTTTCTTAAAAAAGTTTTAACATCAATCACATTAGTGCTAACAGAGCATGCAAACTCATTATAATTTATAATAGTTTCATCATATACATGTCGTGTTACGCTGGGATCTGAACAAACACACATGAAATTATCAATGCTCCAATCAGAATGAACAAGCCAATACTCCAATGTTTGTTTCATTAAACCAAGAGATGGTAATAGCACTAATATATTTTTTGCTTTGGATTTGAGAGCGTATTGCAGCCCTACAAGAGTTTTCCCTGTACCGCAGGCCATATTGATCTGTGTTCTATCATGAGACTGAGCTGCTTTGTTAATTGCTTTAACCGCTTGCTTCTGATGCTCTAATAGCCTGTGCTTTTCCATTTATTCTCCTTAATATACACAATAGGATTATTGTACAATATAATCACTATATTGTCTCATAACAAAGCATCGCTATAAAAATGAATAGCATTTTTTGGGCAATAAAAATATTTAAAATCAACGAATTAGATATAATAAACTAATTCTAGGAAGCCAAGGTCGTATGTTTCTGCGCGCTCATTCCCCGAAGACCCATTTTATCCTAAAAAAATCTAATAACCAAGGCCTCATCATATTTGTGTAATGTTATACAAGACTTAGGCTTCTACTCCTCTGAGGTATACTGCAATGTATTTAGGTTTTGCTAAAAAAAATTAAACTAATAATCTCCATTTATGATATTTTTTCTACAGCAAGATTTTTCTAGAATCATCTTGCTTATTAAAAATTAATAATATTTTTCCATTAATGTTAAGATCAACTGAAAATATTTTTAAAGGGAATCAATATGAAAGGTTATAATAATTTAAAGCATATAGTATTAACAACCGCATTCACTTTATTCACAACTAACATATATGCAGAGATTCCTTATAATTGGGACTATTTGCAAGTGGGGGAAAACACATATACAAATTTAAAAAAAAGCTTATCTAAGCACAAAATAGCTCTTAACTTACTGGAAGGCAACGATTTTTGGAAAGAAGCAAGGATATCAACTAAAAAAAATGTTTTTGGAGATTTTGATTCTTTTTCGCTAAAATTCAATTCCGAAGATGTACTATGCGAAGCAATAATTAAATATAGTGATAGGCAAGGCGAACTATTTAATTATTTTAAAAATAACCTGGATGATTCAAGAGCAACTATGAAAGATAAAAGCGGAGGAAACCGCAAAACATATGCTTATAGTTTTAAAAATTATACTATTGAAATTGACCGTCTTTCTTCATATGAAGTGAAAGTTAAAATAATCAACGAAAAGATGTTTTTTGCTGAGGTAATAAAGAAGCATAGAAGAGGTCAAGAAATAGCTACTGATTTTGTAAAAAATATGGGGCATCTTGAGGCTTCAACATAGGCTTTGTCAAAGCCTATGCTATGCTCGATTGTCATACGATCCTATGCTCTTATATCCGCAAGTTTTTTCATAATTGTAATATGCGAGGTAATTCCATAGGCAATAGGGAAAAACTCGGGTGTTTCTCCCTTTTTTTTCGCAAATTTCACAGCGACTAATACTGGCAACTCTTCGATTTTCAAGCCTTTCATTAATCCTGGATCTTGTTCGGCATCTGGAAATTCATCAAGATGTGTTCCATCTACAGAAAATGCTGAAATAGGCCATAGGTGTTCTCTTTCAAACCTCTTTAACTCAATAGCCATCTCCCTTGAGCGTTTACAGTTTGCAGAAAACATAAACCATAGCCCATAATTTCCTACTAGTGTATCCATTTTTCGACTTAGTTTCCGATAAGTTTGCCATTTTTCTTCATCATTCATAAATCTATTTTCTTGGTAATTCCATTGAGAAAAATTCTCTGGTAACCACTTCGGCGACTCTGCATCTAATTCCCCACTGTTTCCATCACTTGCAATAGCTACATTTAATAAACCAGCCACTACAGCCACCCCTAACATCATTTTATATATTTTCATAGTTTTCCTCATTTTGTTGTTATCAACCATCATCATTTTTCTATATCCACAATCAAAAATATTTTTTGCTATATCTCATGCTATTAACTAACTTATTAATCGACGCACCTCCTGTATATTTTTAAAAATTTCACTTAACTCAACTTCATTCTTTTAATATTTAATCCCCACCTATTAAAAGGAATATCTTTAGCGGTTTTTTCATAAACCTCTTCACATTCTTTTTGTTCTTTTAGGGTTAATGACGTGGATTTCTTATCTTCTTTATCTTGCAAATACATTGCATAATATTTAAAAGCTTCAATTTTATTTTCTTTCACACCATTCCCAAAATAATAACAAAAACCCAAATAAAAGAGAGTATTCTGGTATGCAACTGAGTTGTGGCATCTGCGCTCTTTCATAAATTTTAAGCTTTTCTCAAACCATTGGAACGCCAGTTTTTTGTTAGGTTAAACTCCCTTGCCGTATAAATACATATAGCCGATTCTCTCTTCTGCTCCTTTTCCACCTAGATTAGTAGCTTTCATATACCAATCAAAAACCTCTTGGTCAGATTTTGCATAATGATCGCCTACCTCAAACATAGACCCAATATGACCTTGATTAGCAGCTTTTAAGAGCCAATCAAACTCATTTTTATTGTTAATGAAGTTATATATCTCTTGACCTTCTTCTGAGACATAACCTGTTTTTAGATGAAACCCTAATAGGCACAAATCAGCTAGCTCGACTTGAGCCTCTAAATTTCCAGCTTCTGCTGATTTTTCAAGCCACCCCACCCCTTCTTGAATATCTTTTTGGAATTGGAGAGACAAATTAAATAACTTATGCATAGAAACATGATCACCTTTTTTCGCAGAGATCATTAAATCTTCTTTCATGCAGAGATAATCAGAATCCTCAAGTATATTTTCACAAACCCATGATTCGCTAACCTCATCCCAAACATTAACACTATACATATATAATTTCCTCCACCTTATTTTGCATGAAACTCTACCTCATCATCTGCCTATCCATATTAACTTGTTGTTGTCTCTGTGTTTGCACTGTATTTTCTTGCTTGATACTATCCGATTGTTTTTGAGAAATTATATTTTCATGCTCAATGGTTTTACCTTTAGATGACAGAGCAATAACATTGTCATTAGTTTTACTAATGTCCATTGGCTTGTTAAGACAATTACTAACTGCATCTCTTCCATGACTATGGAGCAGCTCTTGAAAACTAATTGATTTACCGTCAGATAATTCGGGAACTCTAACAGAGACATCTAGCCCTTGAGCTTTAAAATGCTCTATAGCCTGAAAAATATTTGGATTAATAACAATATCATCTTTACCAAGACAAATTATTATTTCCTTAGTGTTGTTAAAGGGCTTAATTGTTTTAAAATTTTGCAATGACAATGTAGATAAAATTGTACTATCCTTGCAG
>JABSQI010000151.1 GCA_013215905.1 Legionellales bacterium
ATTACCTAATATGATTATTATTTTTAAGGTTTATAAATGAAGATTTATGTACATATTATAGTATTTGTTTTAGTAAATTATATTGGTTGTAGTTGGTCAGGGTCAGAGCCTTCAAAAATGAAAATAGATTCTAATAGCGCAAAGAAATTAAAATTTTATCTAAAGTTTAATTTAATTAATAAATTTGATAAACGTGTAATTATCATAAATAAAATTAATCTTCTAGATGAAAAACAAGTATTTGAGAAAAAAATACTTGATAATCAAACATCAGATGAAACCGTGTTTGATTTTCCTGCAGCAAATAGTATAGAATACTTAGCTTTTAGTGATGGATTACCTTTTACAATAAAAAATTCTGAAGAATCCCAAAAATTTATAGAATTAGATTATCTTATTACAGAAAATCCAAATTTAAAATTTTCTCCGTATTATATATCTTGTAATTTTGCTAGACAAGTAAATATGTTTGAACAAACGCCTCAAGATCTGCATTTTATAATTGGTGGATATGTTGGTGTATCTGCACATCATACTACCTTATATATACCAATAGAACCAGAAATTTTTAATAAAAGTAAAATGTTATTAAATTTGATAGTTAAAATAGATCAAGATGGAAAAATTACTAATGAACACACATTACATTAATGATATACCATCTCATATTCTTTAAAGAGGTGATGAAAATTTCTTGATTTAAATAAAAAATGTCTGTTTTCGTTCTAGTGTTAACTAGAATCGCTTTAATTGTAACTAGCTCAGCAATTGAATTTTAGAATGCATTAATAACAAAGTTCAACTGCAAAAAAATAGCTAGAGGATATAGGGTTACAGACAATTTTATAAATTTGACTTATTTTTTGTGTGGAAAGTTAAAATTCTATTACCCACTCAATTCTTCATAGAGCTAATAATTACATGGGTTTCTATATATTTTATTGCTAAAATAATATCTTTAATAAATTATCTTGATTGTTTAGTTAATAAATCTTTATACATAGTTCAGCGAATATAGATGTTGTTCCCATATGACATATTTTGCTTTGTTACTCTAAAATTGATTTCTATTGATTAATTTTAAATATATTCTTATGAAATAATCTAATATAGTACTTACAACTTAGTATATCTTGTTTTCATTTGGGACATCCTTTTTGGAAGCTCATTCTGAATAATGTTTCTCACGTAGGGGTTTCATGGTCTTCCATTCTTAACACTCTTATCGATTGGCCATAGCCAACACACCATCCATTAGGTCCCGAAAATTCGCATATGTTAATTCAAGGACTCTTACTTTTCTCACAATATTGCTTTCCGATAAGATTATTATTGTTGACAAATTCCTTCATTATTAGAAAGAGAATCTAATATCTTATCTATCGATGACTCAAATTGTCTATGATTATTTAATTCTTGGGTACAGTGACATATCGGGAAAAAACTACACTCGTTAGTCTTAGCAATTTTTATTCTGGGATTTTGTTCAAATTAAATTTACTATCATTGACCACGAACTGTTAAAATGGGGTCATCGTAAATTCTGATACTCTGAACCTATAAACTAGTATCAATTGGACAGCATATTCAGTTATATTCATCACCAGGTTTATCATCAAAAAGGATCTCTAATATTTTTTTTGAATTACGTTTTGGTATTTTTGTATTTTGATTTAGTTTGTATTCGAAAAATTGTTTCTGTAATAACTGATAAGCATCTATATCTTCTTGTTGTTCTTGTAACAATTGTCTATTCTCAGCTTCAAGAACTCTAATTTTTTTCTTCAGTTCTAAAACCTGCGATTCAGCTATTTTTGATTCTTTACTATCAACATCATCAAGTATACTATTAAATAAATTGTCCTCTTTTAAAATTTTAAGCTCATTTTCTTTCAATTTTAAATCATTTAATGATTTATTTCTTGAGTGTTTAATTTCAGTCATATTTCTATTTAAGGTTTGAATTCTTTTCTCCAGAGTATTTTTTTCTTTAGTATATTGCAATTCATTTGCCTTCAATTTTTTGTTCAACCTAGTAATTTCATTTTTTAATTGACTTTTTTCTTCTAAAAATTGTTGCTGTGATTTTTTCATCAACTTTTTAGATGCTTTTATATCACTGTTAAGTCTACTCTCATTTTTTTTGAATAATTTTTCTTGCTTTACAACCTCTTGCTTGGTAGACTGAAGTTCTTTTTTCAACGATTCAATTTCAGTATTTTTAAATTTTTTTGAATCAGCTAGATTTTGATTTAACTGTGCCAAATTATTTTTTAATTCGTCTCTTTCTTTTTCTATTCTAACATTTTTTTCCTTAGAACTCTGTAATTGCTTTTTTAATGAATCTATATCTCTCATTAGGAAATTATTTGATAATTTGTTTTTCTGTTCATCTTGAACCCTTTGTTTATTGAGCTGTAGAATGTCATTCTCTAAACTAGCTTGTTTGCGTGAAGCTTGTGTATTAGTCAACTGAAGAGCATCTCTTAGATCTTTGATATCGTTAGTTAATTTTTTTTCTTTAGTGTTTGAAATATCAACTACTCTTGTAAGTTCATTATTAAGCCTATCTATTTCTGCTATCATCTTATCTTTATCTACATTAGATTTGTTTTGATTTGACTTCAAATTGTCTTGTAATTTCTTGATATTTGCATTTAATTCTTTCTCTTTTTGCTCGCTATTCATACTGTTTTCTATAAGACTATCGTTCAACGATTTAATTTTTGATTCTAATTCTTTCTTTTGTTTGTTTGATTCAATTTTTTCTTGCGCTAAAGAAGCATTAACTTCATTCAAATTTTTAGTATATTCTCTTTGTTTTGAATCTGCATTTATTTTGGATTGTTCTAATTGTTTTTGTGCGAAATCCAATTTTTGAGAGATGTTATTTATATTTTTCACTGATTCATCTTTAGTTTTTGTTAATTCTTGTTTAAAAAAGCTGATTCTTTCATTTAAGATTTTCTCTTTCATATTAGCCAAAGATTCTGCCTCATTAATTTTATTTTCCAAATTAGCAATTTCATTATTTAATCTATTTTTTTCCTTTTCATTATTTTCAAAATTGTTATTTAATTCACGTTTTAAGTCATCGAGAGATTCCTGCATGTCTTTTTTTTCTGATGCAGAAGTATTATTTAAATCTTTGATTTCTTTTTTTAATTTATTTATTGAGTCAGATAATTCACTTTCTTTTTTTGAGCTATTTATTTCTGCTTCGGCTAGTTTATTATTTAAATCATTAATAGTTTCTTTTTTATCATTAAGTTCTCTTGTTAATTTATTAGTAATATCTCTCAAATTTTTAGCAGTATCTTTTAGATCAAAATTGTCAATTGAAGGAAGGGTGGAATTTGCTACATTAATAAATCTCTTTTTATTTGATTCAGAAGACAACTGATCAATTTTTACTAGTTCATTATTTTTTAGTATTCCGAATTTAATATTTTTCTTGTTTAGTACATTCCTATTTGCATATTTTTTTAATAAATCAATAATATATTGATTTTCATTGTTTGCGGTTGATTTATGAACTACAACCTGGTTATTAATAATTTCTACTAATAATAGCTCTTGATTTTCTTCGTTAGCGAACAATAATTTTTCACCCTTTTCTAGACCAGAATAATTAATGCTGTCAGTAATTTTATTATCTGTTCCTTGTCCAACTACTGCATCAATATCACGTATTGGAATTGAGGTCATTTTTTTCTCTAATCTAGTTAACCCAGAAGCCCTTGTGCTATTTTTACCAAAAGAATATCCGACTGTAACACCGCCAAAATATACAAATTTCCTCTGATTATCATAACTAAATTCTGCATCTAATTGGAGATACTCATTTATCTTATATCCTATTGTTCCTCTAAAACCAATTCTGCTAGATACATTTCTTTTAGGAGACATAAAATGATAATATGCTCCTCTTACTGTTAAATTGGGGAGACTCGGTAATTGGGTACCTATATCTATATCAAAACCAGGGACAGCTTGTTCTATCTTATATGAAGACACTCTATCAACACTCAAACCTGATCCTGTAGCACGGAAACCTATGTCTCTTGAGATATCCGATATTCTAAATACCTTTTGACTTGGTAAGTAAACATTAAACCTGAGTTCAAAAAACTCCTTAAACCATTCAGCACCTATTGTAGCTTGGTGAATTATATTTCCATATGATGTCCGTCTTATATCATAGAATCCATAAATACCGTATATGTTATTATTTATTAAATTTCTCCATCCGATCCCAAAATTACCTTCTAGAGCACTTTTTGTATCTGACATACCAATCAAACTTATATATATCAATGAATTAGGCACTTGATATACAGGAATTAATACAGCTGGTCTAATTATAGATCTTGTATTTCCAGCTTTATATTCAGTTTGAATCCTTGATGAATATTTAGAGCCATAGGATATAGTGACCGTAAACAATAGCAGAATAAATAAAAAAATGTATTTATAGAGAAATAACATATATTCTAGACAAGCAATTTATCTGCCAAACAAAATTTTAATCCCTTTATCTCGTTTATTTTGGCCATAAAGCTTTAAATTTAGTCAAACAAGATGTATTTTATTAAGCAACTATATGGTTAATATTCAGCTTTAAGATCAGCTTTGCTATTTCTATTTTTTGCACAATTTGCTTGCATTTTAATCTATTTGGTATATAATGCTCAAATAAGTTTGGAGGATGTTTATTACGGCTGTAAGCCAGAGGGCGCTAAAGCTTATCGGTGTAATACTCATACTTTGAAGCTATGGAATGGCAGTTACAACTGGAAAGCTTATTTTATATATTAAGACTATCATTATTTGGCGCTCTTATTATGATTGTTTTAGGTTTAAATTCAGGTATACATATGAAAAATAAATATAC
>JABSQI010000152.1 GCA_013215905.1 Legionellales bacterium
AATTATTGTATCAATTGTATGTTTTTACTAATATTTGTAAATAGGAAACCATTTTAAATTAATAATTGGTAGTGATTATTATCTTAGTTAGTTATTTGAAAAATGCATAAAAAATATATTTCTATTTGGCATAAAGGATTGAAATTATTTGTATTTATTAGTTTAATATTTATAGAGCATAATGTAATCTCAAAGAAAATCCAAACACAAATAACTATTGCAGAAAGTGCTATTGTAACTGGAATTGATGCTGATACAGAAATAACATTAACTGATATAGATATTAATCAATCGCTTCTAAAAGGAATATCATTTAAGACTCCGATAATCGCAAAAGCATGTATATTTTCGAATAATAAGAACGGGCATTATAATATTAAACTAGGTGTGGATAGAAAATATTCTTTAAATAACAGCTACGCATTGTATAGTCCAAATCTAGGTAAAATATCCATAGAGGTATTTTTATCAAGTAGTAAAAATAAAAATGAAATTTTGGTTCCTTTTGGAAAGAATATACTACTGAAAAACCATAGCGATATTACATCCAGTGGGATTTCTTGCAATAATCAAGTTGCTTTCTGGTTGAAAATAAATCCTGATAGTTTGAGAGAGGCTAGGCCAGGTAAATATAAATTCAAATTTTCAATTATTACTAACCTAGACAAATAAATGAATAATGGGTTAGGTTAAAACCGAGATCAAAACTATCAACATGGGTGTAAAATTATATGTTCTAAAGTAATAATATGCCTAATAATTAGGGATTTTATAACAATGGACTTCATTATGACTCAAACAATATTCATAGAATTCAGCTGAGCTACTAGACTATACATAATTGGTTATAAATCTATGGGGTTGGATTAGGATTGCAACCTCGTACAGTTCGCAAATGTACAGTTGTTAGGTAATAATATGTAGAGCCTCCCTACATCAAAATTCAAGGTAGATGGTGTTATTTAGATAGCTTTATTGATTACACTGGGGATCTTGTTAATTTATATCTAAGAGACGTACGTGAACAACAAGTAGATGAGAATTTTTTCCCCTTAGTCTTATTTATTTTGTTTTTAAATAAAATGTTGCCATTGTTATACCAAACAAGAGTTTAGAGTATATTGCGCTATTAGCTGGGATGAGTAAAATAAAATCTTGGTTTAAAAAAGGTAGGATTATGAAATAAGCTAACCACCAAATACAAATTAACATCGATATTGAACAAAGATATGAAAGAAAAAACTTATTCAGGATCTTAGTACTTCTTAGATATGTAATTAAATAACCATAAAAAAATGCTATTAAAACGGAAAGTAAGATATGAATTAATAAGCCAAGAACAGCAGCTAAAAATAGATCAATATCATTACCAAGGACAGATTTCGTAATTTCTACACCTACTTGGGAGAAATTAAGCGCATTGTTGGTTGTATAAATATATGCCCAACAAACTTCAGCTACGCCAGCCATTATACCACAATAAATAAGAGCTCTATAAGATGTATTTTTGAAATACTGATTATTCATTTTATTTCTATTAGATTAAAAAATAATTTCCCCACAATTTTATTATAAAAAAATGGATAATACAATAATAATAAATGCAGACCTTGATATATATCAAGATATTAAAAGTTTTTTTTAATATGAATAAATAGTTTGCAATATAATGATTTATTACAAAAAATAACTAGGACTATAATTCACTATAGTCTTCATTATTAATCCAAAATGTTCCTGATAATGAATGGTAACCCCAGCCGACAGTATCTGTGTATTTAACATTTCTTATATCTGTTTCGCCAACAGAACTAACACCATTGTATGGGTTTTCAGGGATCCCTTCTTTCAAAATTACGCCAGCCGTGTTAATTTCATCAATAGTAGGATATCTTCCTTCTCCTTCTTCTACTACTTTGTGCAAATAAAAATTATTTATGGCTGTTCTAACATTACTAAGTGTAGCTTTAACAACTGTAAGCTCAGCATTTGATTTATAACTATAATATCTAGGGATAGCTACTGCTGCAATAATTCCAAGAATAATTATAATGCTTATAAGCTCAATTAGCGTAAAGCCTTTTTTGTCATCAAAAAATAAGTACATAATATTTTCCTCAGATAAAATTCTTAATTATTTTTATTATAGACTAATAATATTTTGTGAACTGTACACTGATAGATAGCATACAAAATCTAGTAGAATTGTCTAAAATATATTTGTGATATATTCATTCTGAAATACAAGATATAATATTTATGATAAAATAAGCTAGCTTTAGTTTAAGTCCTAAGGAGGTAACTATCTATATAGTGACAAAATCATGAATTAAATTTATATATGAGAAAAAAAATCATCTAAAAAAATAAGTTAAATCGGGCAAACTGCATATTTCGTAAGCAGGATTATCAAGATGGATGCTAAATTAAAAATATAGGATTAATATAAGCCCATAGATATTTTTTTGTTAAATTTTCAATAGTATATTAAATGAAAACAGTATATATTAGCTCCATTAAGGCGTATAATTATGTATATTTATTTGAATGCCATGATGTATATATTAGAGCGATTAAAAAAAAGATTGTTCATATCCATTATATTGGTTGGAATTTTTTCTCATAATAGTATTTATTCTACTAGCTTAGATATATCTATCTTAAATAAAAATACATATATTGATTTTAGCTTGTTTTGTGAAACATATCTTGAGGAATGGGATTATAAATCTGCATTTAAAATCAATTCTACTAGAAAATTTAAAACGGGAGAGTATTTTACTAACATTTTCACTGAACTACAGTCTGGTAAAATCATAATACCTATTCATACAAGAAGTAATTTTACAGCTTCTTTGAAGCTTAGTCTAATTCATCGATATTCAAATAGTTATTTTTGGGTCCCTTGTGTTTTAAATTATCTCGAGCTTGGTAAATATTTTGTAAAAGATTTTGTAGAAATACAAATTTTACATGGGGAAGATAAGACAATAAACTTAGTAATTGAGGAAAATGGCATTATCAATATAACAGATATTTTATAAATTTTATATTATAAAAATAGAATTTGGAAAAAATTTAATAAAAAAAGACTAGTAGTTGGAGGTGGCAATTCTTAATGTAAATACTCTTGGCCAAAGATATTTTCTTTTTAAAACAGTTAATGTGTAATCATGACCAAGGATAAAAGATAATCACTTTTTTTACGTAAATACTATAAATGATGTTAGATTTGTTTTATTTTAGTGGCTGTTTTTTAATTTCAGTATTTGTTTAGCCAAGGTATAATACTGCGTATTTTTGCTCATATAGAGGAGAGTATATTTTGAACCAAGTGAATATCTATCAAGAGAAACCAAGAGATTTTAATTCACAAGTGTCAATTGCTACTTGTTGGATTAAGTATCAGGATGAAATATTGTTTCTGCAAAGGAGTAAAGAATCAAAAAGTGCTCTGTTATGGGCCGTTCCTGGAGGTAAAATTGAGAATACGGAGACTCCTTTGGAAGGTATGATTAGAGAAATACAAGAGGAAACATCTATTTCATTAAATAGAAAAGAAATATTAGATTTAGGATATTTTTACATTAGAACTCCTGAATGGCAGTATACTTACTATATGTTTTTTATTGAATTAACAAATCAACCAATAGTAAATATTTCAGATGAACATAATGACTTCAAATGGGTTACTTTGTTAGATTCTTGGAGGTTACCTCTAATGGTTGGGGTAAAAGAAACTATAGAAATATTTAATACAAAAATAAATAATCTATAAGGAAGTATGGGTAGAATAAAATTTAGGAAAAAATTTGTGCTATTTTCGTATTAAAATATATACATTGAATCTAATATATTTCCCTGAACCTAATACATTTCCATATAGATAATTATTCTGCATTAATCTGACCTCAAAATTTTACAATTTTTTTATAGAAATTTGGATATAATTATTTGTAATGAATTGTGCCAAATTGCTGTTGTATTACCCAGATTTGATATTACTATATATTTCTTTTATAGACAAAGCTAGTCATATAGCCAATTACATAATCCTTTACTAATATTAGAGTATGCGTGATATGGGGGATAAATGTGGCTAAGGGAAGACTAAAAAAAATAGGTAGAAGATTTTTTAATCCCTCTAAGTGGATGTCAGTAGATACGGTAGCTAGTAATGCAGAGCATATAAAAGATAGTTATAAAAAATTTTTTGTAGTTGATAAAAATCCTGTTAAGGAAGAAACTTTTGAAGAAGCTTTGCAAAGGTTAAAAATTACAGAAACGATGATCCAAGAGAGAAGAATATTATTTTATAGATTTTCAATATTTTTCTTAATCTTAAGTATCGGGATGTTCATTTACACAATTTACTGTTTTACTAATGTATACATTCAAGCAGGTTTAATATCGTTAGGGATATGTTGTGCTTTAGTAGGTTTTGCTTTCAAATATAATTTTTGGTCTTTTCAGATAAAACGAAGAAAATTAGGTTGTACTTTTGAAGAATGGCTTCATGAGGGCTTGCTTGGAAAGTCAAAGAACAAAAGGCTAGGAAATTGATAAAACAAATTTCACGAATATTTATTCTACTGCTATTGCCAAAGATAAGCTATGGTTCGTTAAGCTTTAGCCCAAATACAAATGACTTATCACTAAACTATCTAAGAGCAATTTTTGGTAATATAGAGGGAGTTCTATTAAGTGAAGGAACACAAATACTAGGAAGAATATTTAATATCTTCAATACAGCATGTATGTCAGTAGGAGGTATGATATTACTTTATATTTTAATAACCACGACAGTTTCAACAGCCCAGTCTGGCGAGGTTATGGGTAAGAATTCTGGTAAGGTGTGGTTACCAGTTAGAGCAGTTTTTGG
>JABSQI010000153.1 GCA_013215905.1 Legionellales bacterium
TTTCACTAGAATTATTACACCAAACATAAAATATATTAATGAGTTAAAATTAGCATTAATGAAGGTTGCTACAGAACAACTTTTCGACCATCTTATTATATTAATTAATTTACCAAATTTTGATGAGTTTAAAAATAGTCAAGATCAAGCTACTGGAAGTACTGCTTTACATATCGTAACTAGTCTGGAGAATATCCCTATGACAAAAGCCTTAGTTAAGGCCGAATGCAATCAATTCTTAAAAGATAATTTTCATAGAGATCCCGCTACTATTGCTATGAACGTCCGTAATAATGAACTATTAAAACTATTTCAACAATCTCAAGAAGTTCAGGTAAAGAGATCTAATCTTTCCAAAACTGATTTTTTAAGGAAACAATTTCAGATCCCCGATGCTTTCCCGATACAATTAAACTACGAGCAACTTGAAATTATTAAAAGCGCCATAACAAGTGAAAGTAGTAATTTTTATATTAGCCTCAAAAAAGTAACATATCTTGGTACAATTCAAGAACAAAATAGACAAGATGTAGATCAAAGTTTTATTTGGAAATTGTCAAAATCCCTTCCTAGAATGATTAATGACTATTTGCGTAACAACCCTTCTGCTAAAACTAAAGATACTATCATGCATGGCTATATTAAAGCATCGAATAGTAAAATAGCTGTATATCGTGTAGTTATGATATCTTATGAAAATAGTAAGACTGCCCCAACACAAATAGGAATTCAGAAATTCTTCAAAGTAATGTTTAAAAGGATTGAAGGTTAAATTAGAGATATTAAATTTTTAAGAATGAAGTATTGAAAATTGATAATTTTATAAATAATTTATCTACAAAACAAAAGGGTTAGGTAATAAACTGGCAATTGAGTATTTTTGAATGTTACTACCGTCATTATCACATAAATAAATATTTGTTGTATCTGAAGAAAACTCATGAATAATCTGCCGACATGCTCCACATGGACTACATTGTGAAGCTAATTTCGAATAAACAAAAACATCTTTGATTGATTTACACCCACCATTGATCATGCTTGCAACAGCACTAGCTTCAGCACAAATAGCTAAAGAATAGCTTCCATTTTCAACATTACATCCATTATAAAATTTTCCATTATTTGATCTAACACAAGCCCCAACTGGAAAATCACTATAAACACAATATGAATTATCACAGGCATTTCTAGCTTGTTCCAACATTTTTATTATTTTTTGTTGTTCTTCACTCATAATTTTAAGAAACTTAAGAAATAAAATCTAGTTACAGATATTATATAGAAATTTTTGTATCATTTAAATAGAGTAACAATATTTGTATTAACACCTATTTGTTAATTTTTCCTCAAGATTATAACCAAGCATTCCCCTTGAAATTAAATCAAAAGATTTTTTATCGATTTCTAAGAAACCATACCTAAAAACATAACCCCATGACTTTTTATTTGTAATAAAGTCTAATTTAGATATTAATGGTCTGATCTCGAGATGCTGTCCTTTGAAATATTTTATATTTCTTCTAAAAGGTTTAAATCCGTTTTCCATTTCAATTTGATAAGGCACATCATCTAATACAATCCCAATTGCAGTAAATTTTTGATACAATTCTTTGTCTGTCATAGTTAATTTAGATGAATAATAAATAACAAAATCATTTTTCTTAAGTTTATTTGCTGGAGCTTTCTTTCCATGACAAAACTGGCAGATACCTAGTTTTACTCCATTTTCTACATGTTCTTTACATGCAACACCAACCCAATATTTATTTTCCATAGCATTTCTTACCTAATTTTAGATCAAACCATATTAGAGCTTCTTCTATGCACTAAATTACTTTGGTAAATCCAAAAAATTATTTATCTTCAACAATTATCTTTATTATTTTATTTATATTTGTAAATATTGAAAATGATCATTAACTAATAAAATCTATTAGTTCATTAGTTGTACTAATATTTAATTTTAACTTTATGGAGCTAAAGTGTTCTTGAATTTCTTTATTAGAAATGTCTAAAAATTTAGCAATTTTATTTATTTGGATCCCTCCTTTCAAGTATTTAATAAATTTCCATTCAATCTCACTAATATTTTGTTCGTCTTTTAGTGCCCCTATTCCTTGTAACAATTTATTAAACTTGTCTCTTTCATAGGATAATACATTTTGGGTATTTTCAAAGTAATTATCTTTAACATCACTTATTTTGAATTTTCTTTCTCGAAAATAATTCATTGTATCTTTGTTTTCACTCTTGAAATATTTAATAAATTTCTTAAATATATTCAAATTATTTATTAGTTCATTATAAATTTTAGAATTATCTGAAGCAAACCAATAAATTTGCTGTGTATCATTATCAATTTTTACTTTGTAAGAAAATCCACAATATAAATCATATTTTTTCTTAAACAATGAATTTCTATTACCAAAGAATAAATTATACTCTTCACGATCTTGAAAGATTTTAACTTCTCCTTGTTCTTCTGGCATATTTTCTGAAAATGTTAAATGAGAGTCATAAATATAACCCTCTTTTTCTAGATATTCTTTACCAAAATCAGGTCTATTGCCAACTATGAACATGCCACCCATCCTATCAACTTCAGCAATTCCACATTGTGTTACTTTTCCAAGAACTGCTCCTGCTTTTAGACAAAGGTTATCAAATTTATGAACTTCTTTTTCGTAACCATGCATCCAATCTGCCTTAAAATCTCCCATTCTTATTCTCCCAAAATATAAGAAAATCTTTAAAAGTGATAACTATTTTTTACAATATCTAGTTCATATTTGCAACAGAATTCTAACTTGATTGATTCAAATTCACAATTATAAATACATTTATGTAAGTATACTAGCTATCCACAATAGCTTTAAACAATTTTATAATATATAGCTTCGGTATACTAGTATAGTTCAATATAGTTTTGTAATATATTACGATATTAAATTGATTTAGACATATATTTTTTCAACACAAAAGAAGCGTTTGAAAAAATCATGTTTTCAAAGTTGTAGAACTATCTGAGAAATGTTTCTTGAAATGGGAAGAAAAGATATTCTATGCCAAATTAAATCCGAAATATAAACTAACAAAAAAGATATTAAAGCTATTAGTCCCAGGTCTACCAGACTTTTTATTTTTTGGCACAATAGACATAACTGTACCTAAAGTTACATCTTTTTTCTCTAAATGATAGTTAAAGCCAAAAGATGCGTAAGGATTAACTGCATTCTTTCTCTCATTTGTAAGCCATTTTTCTGCATTGATAAAGCTAAGAGCTAAATTTAAATCAAATGAAAAATTTCTATTCCACATATACCTATAACGAGTACCTATATTTAAAAAATACATTGCCCTATCATCACAATCACGCAAATATAAAGCTTTTAAAACAGGAGAAAAGCCATGCCAATATGAATCACGTGTATTCTCTCTAAAATCAACACCAATACCAATTCCAGGATTAAAAACAAATGTCCCATATGGATCTAATTTTCTAGGGGCCTCTTTATAGGCTATATATGATGAATTAGCTCCTATATGATAAGAGATCCCTGTTAAATCCAGATCTAGCACAGAAGCTTGCAACATTGAACAAATAAATAGAAAAGGTAAGAAAACTATGCATGATAAGCTTTTTTGCTTGTAAAATGATAATGGTATAGTCACAAATAGTCCAAAGTATTAATTTATAACTAATTGTATCATATATACTCACATATGTCTATATATTCTTCATTTTGCCTTTTTATTTACATATATTTTTGCTTTTTCTACCGATCTTATCCAGTCTGATTGACCGCTATATATCATTATCTGCTTAATACAATGGAATTTTGGATGATTTGTAGCTGGTATTGTGATATCAAGTACGCTAAGGCGACTTAATTTGGGCTTATTTAACAACAACTGAGTATAAAATTATTGTCTCAATCAGCTGTGGATAATGGTCATACTAGGATATTATGCTGTACTATTACTGTTCTATATTTATCGTAGATATTACATGACATAAATTGAATTCTAAGGATACTCATAATCCTATAACTTCAAAAGCTAATTATCTTTTATTGATTTGGCAGACCATAGATAAGTAATTTTATTTAATTACCATTTTTACTATCCTTACTTTGATCACTTTTAGTAGATCCAAAATCCATAAGAACTGGCAGACTGCTTTCATTGGATGTAAACATTGATCCTAACCATGATGACCTACCGCTCAAACTTTGGATATGTTTTGACTGTTGTTTAACAGTTTCATTTAGTTCATCGATATGTGATTGGAAATGTTGATGGGTAGCTAGCTGTTGTGACACAATGACTTTATGTTGTTTTTCAATCTTTTGTCTTAATACTATTATTTGCTGTGTTTGTTCAGTCATAGTTTTTGAATATTTTAACATTTTCCTTTTACTATCTTCTATTATTAACTCTTGCTCGGTATGTTTCTTTTGCCACTGGCTTTCTCTTAACTGTATATTTGTTTTCATTTTCTTCATTTGCAGTTCATGATTCTTATTAGCAGTTACTAGTTTTATTTCACTTTCTTCAAAAGCACTCTGAAGTTGACTTATTATTACTTGTGCTTCATTTAATTGCCTCTGGTTTCTCTCTGTAACTTCTAA
The DNA here is from genome assembly GCA_013215905.1 of Legionellales bacterium. The sequence continues at coordinate 4,635 of JABSQI010000153.1, forward strand.
TAACTTACTTTGCATCTCTTGCTTCATTCTCTCTGAATCCATTTTTTGTTGATGTAGTTTCTGAGTTAATAATCTCTGCTTTTGTAATGCTAAGTCTTTTGATTCTCTTAACTGCTTTTGAAAATATTGTTCTGTGCTTTGGCTTGAAAGATTAAACTCCCTCAGTTGATTCTCAAGAATCATTTTTTGTTCAGTTGCAGCCTCTTTTTGTTTTCTTAGTCTTTCCTGAAGTAGTCGTT
>JABSQI010000154.1 GCA_013215905.1 Legionellales bacterium
AAGACGGGTATCTTTCCACTTTAACAAAAAGTGCAGCCACGGCACAATGGGCATTTTCTATAGGGAAAAACACTGAGTAATTTTATAAGAAAAAACGGCTAAAATCAATTTATTTATTTTAATGTATATGGAACATTCTGGTTTACATTGAATATTATCTGATACAAAATAGTGTAATTTCGTAACTGTATTGATGTAAGTAAAATATGAATGTGAAGACAAGATTTGCCCCTAGCCCAACTGGGTATTTACATATTGGGGGAGCTAGGACAGCGCTTTTCGCTTGGTTATACGCTAAAAATAAGAAGGGGAAGTTTGTTTTAAGAATTGAAGATACTGATTTAGAACGTTCCACCGATGCTTCAGCTGATAGTATGATAGAAGGGTTAAATTGGCTCGGGATTAAATCAGATGAACAGCATGTTTTTCAGTCAAATAGATTGGATAGATATCAAGAGCTTTTGGATCAAATGATTGAAAAAGGATTAGCCTATTATTGTAATTGTAGTAAAAGTAGATTAGATAGCTTAAGGGAAAAACAGCTAGCAAGTAAAATAAAACCAAAATACGATAATTGTTGTCGTGAAAAGAATTTAACTAAATCAGAAAATACTTTAATAAGATTTGCTAACCCATTGAATGGGAAAGTTAATTTTGATGATTTAGTTTTTGGTAGTATAACAGTTGATAATGCTGAGTTAGATGATTTGGTTTTACAACGTAGCGATGGAATGCCAACGTATAACTTTGCTGCAGCAGTAGATGATTATGATATGGGGATCACTCATGTTATCAGAGGGGATGATCATATCAATAATACTCCAAAACAAATTAATATTCTTAAAGCATTAGGTTTTAAAATTCCAAAATTTGCACATTTACCAATGATTTTGAATTCTGATGGTAAGAGGATGTCTAAAAGACATGATGCTGTTAATATTATGCAGTATAAAGACGAAGGAATTTTGCCGGAGGCTTTATTAAACTATCTAGTACGTTTGGGATGGTCACATAATGATCAAGAAATATTCTCTGTTGATGAGATGATTGATTTTTTTAATTTATCCAATGTTAATAAAGCCTCAGCTACTTTTAATAAGGATAAGTTGCTTTGGGTTAATAAACATTATCTTCAAAATTTCGAAAAAATAAATTATATCAATGAATTAAAAGATATTGTTAATAAATTAGGTGGGGATATTAATTCAGGCCCATCTTTAGGTGATGTACTGCCTATCTTTGCGAAAAGAGCAGATACTTTAGTTAATCTGGCTAAAGATTGCTTATTTTTGTACTCTGATCAAATAGAATTTGATAAGTCTCTAATTGATGAATATTGTATTTCTGGTATTGGAAAATCTATGTCAGATATTTGTAAATTCCTTAAGGTGCAGAAAAAAGATGATTGGTCGCCACAAGATATATCATCAGGGATTAAAATAATTGTAAAACAAAATAGTTTAAAATTTCCACAGTTAGCCCAACCTGTGAGAATAGCTTTAACTGGTGGGATAAATTCTCCTGGAATTGCTGATGTGATTTTTCTGTTGGGCAAAACAAGGGCTATAGAACGAGTTGAGTTATTTGTCGAAAAGATTTCTGGCTCAGGTAGTATTGTCCAATAAAGAAACACCACTACCAATTAAGAAGTAGGTGATAGATATTAATATTGTTCTGAGGGAGTATTAGGATATTGTATCATTATTTGATGAAAAAAGATCTAATTGTAAAATGTCAATTACTATCAGAACATTGTAACTTCTGATAACCTCGAACAGGATTTTTACATCTTAGTACTTTAACAATATTGGTTTTAATTACTTTTTTTAGCTTACCTTCAAATTCCTGTTGAAAAGTCCACCATGCTTGATTATCAGTAAGGATCTATTTCAAAGCGATTTTTCTAGCCATATATTAATTATAATAATAACCATAATTAGCTATTTTCAGTAACTTACAGGGCTATCAGTGAACGTAGCAGTTATTATAATACAGTGAGTTAGACATTATATAGTTGCTAACGTAGTTAGCCTTAGTTCCACTAAAAAACGGTTAATTACCACTATTTTATAAATATAGCTTTTATTTGAAGTATAAAAAATTCAATTTGTATCTATTGGGCAAATAAAATACGGTATATTTTACTTATAATAGTGCGTCTGCTATAGTTATCCTGTTACTCAATGGATGAATTGCTAAGCAAGGATGCTTTTTTTAAATTACAGTATTTTGTTCTTGCTTTGTCATCTAAAGTATTTCATTAAAATTGAATCCTAATATCATAATTTTTTTCAAACTGATAATTTAAATTTGCAGTATTTAGGGCAGATAGTTTTACTAAATTTGTTGGCTAAATATAAATGGTCTCTGTGTTAATGTCTGGAGGTTTATAGAAACACTTTATAGTATTTATTTATGAAATATATTGCTAAAATAAATATTAAGCTGATTTTATGCTTATATATAGTTACATGTTTTAGCTATGACTATCCTACATCAAAAAAAGGTCTTGTATTTCATGGTTCCAGAATTAGAGGCCTTAAAACTCTGATACCAAAACAATCAACTCACAAAAAACAATTTGTTTATGCTACTATAGAACCAATTGTTGCCGCATTATTTATTGCTTCACATAGTGATTTTGACCTATATATTTCTGGTTCTGGAAAAATTTCTGATCCGCTAGTAGTAGTTGAAAGATATCGTAATGCTTTTAAATTATTACGTGATATAAAGGGCTCATTATATGCGATGTCAGATAAAAATTTTGAACATAAAACTAATTGGGAAGCAGAATTAGTGAGCTTCAAACCAGAAGATATTATATTTGAATACAAGATCGATAATTTATGGGATTTTTTAACTCTATCTCAAAAGGATGGTAAAACTAAATTATATTACTATCCAAATCATCCTAAAGATGTCCCTGTAGATGATCAAGATATCATAGAAAAATCTATTTTGTGGGATCAAACAGAACTATTAATAAGAATGCATCCACACTTAAAGGAACGAGTACAAAGGTACATTCAATCTAAAATATCTGAGAACTAAATTCAATAGACATACAAGAAGTTATTATTGCTAATACTTTTTAGGCAACAATCTTATTTCATAGACTGACAATATGTAAACAATTAAAAATTTGTTGCTGGAGGTAAAATTATTGAATATATTCCAAGCATTGTTGAGATGAACTTTGTTAGTTTATAGTAGTCATTGGTATATTTTTTTGTTAGAGTTATATTTGAGTGGTTTTAAATTTGAAAATCTTATGAAAAAAACTATTGTCTATCATAATCCAAGGTGTTCTAAATCTAGACAAGTCTTGTCTATTCTTGACGAAAATAATATTAAATATGATGTAGTTAATTATATCAAAGAGCCTCTAGAAAAAAATGTTCTATCAAATCTACTAAAATTATTAAAAATATCTGCAGAGGAATTAACTCGCAAAAATGATAAATTATTTAAAGACTTATATAAAAATAGTGATAAATTAACTGAGCGGGATTATTTTGACATACTATTAAAAAATCCTATCTTGATGCAGAGACCGATTGTAGTATGTAAAAATAGAGCAGTAGTTGGTCGTCCCCCTGAGACAGTATTAAATATTATCAGCGTATAAATTTATATAAAATATTTACAAAAACTAAAAAGCTACACAGCAATTTAGGTGTTACAGAACTACTTGATGTTTTACATTGCAATATTTGAGACAAAAATTTACGTATTGTGATTTTTTTATAAGATGAAGCTATTCTTCTTCTACGGTTTCTTTAACTTTATCTTCAAGCCAATTTTTCCATTTATTAGGAGGCAGTTGAATAATTTCCCAAAGGGGAGTGGATTTGACAAAGACTTGATAGGCATTAGCTTCGGCAGGTGAGCAGCTACACCATCTAACATAATTTTCTAAATATTTCTGTATTGCAATACAGAACTTTGTTTTCTCAATTGTTGAGATAGAATTATTATGTAGTAATCCTTCATATATTTCTAAAGCTTCACTAAAATTTGTTTTGGCATTTTCAGCGTATATCATATTGCCTATATTACCATGTATATTCCTAAAGCAGAAAAGTTCAAATAATAAACTTCTTCATATATGACTCATAAGAATAAATATTGAGCATATAGCCTAAATATTTGGCTTTAAGAAGTGTTATTTTGTTCGGTAATAGTGTAAATTTTAAACTATCATTGGTATTTGTTATTGGAAAATTTGGTTATTTTTATACTTGCAGTAAGATTTCTATATTCTTTAGAGAAGCAATTAAATAAATTAGCAGAAATGATAGTTAATCTATTGGACTTCAAGATATTCTAAAATCTGTTAATAATTATTTATAATGAAACTACAGCATTGCTAATCTTGTATAACTATGGGAAAGGGCGATATCAAATCATCCGTATGATAGATCAAGACCAATAGAATAGAAATTTTAGTTTAGTAAGAAAATCATAACTATAGATATACTGCTGTGGCAGTATAGGGGGATACTAGAATATTTTGTAAGTTTGTAGATGATAAAAAAGCACAATTCGTTATTACTAAATATTAAATGAACTGTGCTTTTTATTTTAAGTCATAAATTTATAGTAACTGGCAATCAGTACTTTCTTTATTACTACATTTACTAGAATGATTCGGTTGCATAGATTGTTCGAGAAGATATTTCATACCAGCGCCGAATTTATACTCTCCTGTTGAGTTGTTATATTGCAAAATGGGCATATTTTTTTGTATTACGGTGCTAAAAGATTGGAACATTTGTAACATTTGAAGATCTTCTTTCCTGTCCATTTCTCTTTGATATCGATCTCTTTCTTCTTGCTG
>JABSQI010000155.1 GCA_013215905.1 Legionellales bacterium
ATCCATTAGAAACTAAAAAATATCCAACTCCTGCTAAAAGACCTCATTATTCTGTTTTTAATAAAAACAAAATAAAAAAGAAATTTAATGTAGAAATTAGACATTGGAGAGAGGCTTTAGTGGAATGTTTGAATAAAATAGCTTAGTAGGTATAGGACTCGGCTCAGTTGAGATCTTCATTAACACAAAAATAATTTTCTAATCCTACTTGGGAATTCTACTAAATCTCTTGCTAATAGGAATTTCTAAACTATGGATTAAGTTTTTCAGAATTAACGAAAGAGATAAGAAGCTAAATAAGTTGCAAATATAATGCTCTTAGTGATTACTTGCATGCGACTCTCAAATTAAATCAATTGTTCTTACTGAAATTCCTATAGATTAAAATGACTTGCTAATTCTGCTTGTATTTATCATTGTACCAAAATACCTATTGTGCGCATAATGCAATTACAGATAAAGCAATGCTAAGAGATTGGATTGATGTGCTGATTACTGTCATGAAATTTATATGAAATTACATAACAGAACTGTATGTTCTAAATATAATGTTGATTGAAATACTAAAGCTAAGTAATATAGATTTAATTAAGCAAATTTCTGAAATAGCAGATATTTTTTTAAGTAAACAGTGATTTATCTAATAATATCCTCAATCTAGCATTTATAATGGTAAGACTAGTGAGAGTTTAATATGTTTCTACGCAATAGTCAGTTCTGACACAGGCTTTACATTAGACCATATATAAGGGACATAGTAAAAAATATTGACAATTTGAATAAAAAATATTATATTACCATTCTTTGAATATATAAATGATTAAATGGCATCACTGTTATATAAAACATTATTGAGCCTTTTTCTAGTAATTTTCTCTTCTGTGTCTGCAGGTGATACAAATGAACTTAATATTAGTTCTGAGTTGAGAAAGTAGAATAAAAGACAGCAAGTCACTCTTTTGCCTCACCAGCTTAAACCCATAGATTACTTGGAAAAAAATCCACAAATAAAAGGATTGCTAGTTTATCATTATTTAGGTACTGGAAAGACATATCTAGCTCTAGGGTACGCTGAACGTAATCCTAGAAAAAAAATAATTCTTCTTGTTCCAAGATTTCTCAAAGGTCAGTGGCTTAGGAATATGAGTAACTATGGAGTCAAGAATAGAAAAAGATATACTATAATTACTCATCGAGAAGCTAAAAAATTATTAAATCTCGATCTTTCTAATACTATTGTTATCATAGACGAATCTCATAAAATTATTGCAAAACTACACTCTGGCGATTTAAAAATAAATGACGTGTATAGTAATGTGTACTTAGATATCCAACATAAAGCTCACAGAGTTTTATCCTTAACAGGTACCCCTATTTATACTGATATGACTGATATTGCTTATCAAATTAATCTGGTTTCTGGGAAGGAAATTCTACCATTCAATAAAAAAGATTTTAGAACTAAGTTTACTAAAATATCTCAGCACAAGTCTGCTTTTATTGGGTATGTAGCAGAAAGTAAAGCTAGTCCTTTTATTTTTGGATTAACAGCCTGGGGAATAGCTGGAACATTATTGCCAGGTGTGACAATTTTGCCAGCAATTGCAGTAGGTTATTTTTCTCCTTGGGCAATTAAGACTATGTTGCCTGTAAAAACTAATCCGCTGCGTTCTTTTAATGTAGAAAATTTAGAACATATAAGCAATGAATATATTACCTACTATGGTATTCAAAAAGATAATAAAAAGTATTATCCAGCTAAAAAGATAGAATATAATAATACTAGCTACAATAATTTTCAAACTGACTTCTTAATTAGATTTGCTGATAGCCAGCTTACAACTAAAGAAGTTATGCAACTTCAAAGAGATCAGGATATATCCTACGGTAAGAATTATGTTTCGTTAAACAGTACCCTAATTCAAGATAAAATGAAAAATAACCCACAAGCAGGGCTGGAGATAGGAAATTTATTACATCTTGATCCTAAGTCAAAAAAAGTTATTTATCCTTATAAATTTGTGGAACTTCTTAATATAGCTTCTGAGACTGATGGGGCAGTTGTTGTATATTCTCATTTTTATCACAATGGTATTTTATTGTTAAAAAAATATCTTGAAGCAATGGGTTATAAAGGCAAATATGCATTATTGCATCCAGGACTAGATGTTAAAGATTCGGAAAATATTATTGCTAAATATAATAATGGTAAATTAAAATTTTTATTACTCCACCCAGAAATAACTGAAGGTATTTCTTTAAAAGGCACTCAACAGCTGCATATTTTAGAAACTCCTTTTAACAAATCTATCCAAGAACAGGTTATTGGCAGGGCTGTTAGATATCAGTCTCATTCACACTTGCCAGAAAATAAGAGACTAGTAAATGTCTATATATGGAGACCAACGTTTTCAATGTTGAATATTCCACATAATGTCGCAATACGTAATAATTGGCAGAGAAATTTCCTTGAATTAAATTACTATGGAGAAAGAACCTTAGTTGATCCTAATAATGAAATGAAATCCTTTACACCTGATGATTTATCTTATGAACAGATGCGTACAAGAGATAATAGCATGAAAGAATTAGTAGAGTTTTTACAAAAACACTCTATAGAGAAGAAATAGGTATTAGTAACTATGAAATTATTTACTAGGATAACGATACATATTGCATTATTATTTTGCTTTAATGTGTATGCAATTAATGCAAATGAAGAATTACTGTCATTTAATAATAATGATAATATTAACCCATTTACGTTACCATCTTGGGGATTATCTTATTCTCAGTATAAACATGAGAAAATTTTAAATGTTACTGGTGAAGATCCTAAAAATACTAAAACTAGCAATAAAATATTGACTTTGACGCTTGACAAAGCAATGTATAAAAAATATCTAAGCTATGAATTAAATTTCTCTGGATTATATAATTTTGATCAAGATGAAACCCAACATAAAGACGATGATGGGGATGCTATCAGTATTCCGAAATTAGTAGGTATTGATACTATGTTTGCCGTAAGGGGTAAAGTTCCAATTGAGATTGGTTTTGCTGGGGATATAGCTCTAACTGCTGCTGGAGGTATTGGTTTCTCAGCTATTCTCATGGGCAGTGCAAGATCAGATGTGGCAAATAAAGAAGGTGAAATAATTTGGTCCCGTGCTGGTTTAGTGGCAAATATAAGCTATGGTATCCATTACTTCCCTAGCAAGTGGTTTGCTATAATACTTGAATTCCAGAATAGATTTTATAGGTATAATAAAGATACAGGTTCTAAAAATATGGTTAGTGATCCAAATTCTAGGTATAAAAAATCATTTAATTTCTCTACAGGCAATATGTTGTCTATTGGCTTCAAAACAACTATTTAGCGCAATAATTTATATTACATTATAATGGTTTCAAGTTTTCCAGAAGCAACTTGTATTTATCAAGTTAAATTAGTTTTATTTTTACCGAAATTAGTGCAAATTAAAATGACTTGCTAATTCTGCTTGTATTTATCATTGTACCAAAATACCAAGCTACCTATTATCGCGCATACTGGAATTGTGAATAAAGCAACACTAAAGGTGTAATTGCTATATATTTTAACAGCATTTACTGTTTTTCCATCCCACATAAGATCCATAACAGAGCCAATAACAGCATGAAAGAAGGTTCCTCCTAGCATATTGACACTATTTAAAAAGGCAATTGTAATCCCCATTTTTTCTGGGGTTACAATAGTTGAGCCTATAGCAAAAACTAGTACTTGATAGCAACAAAGGATCCCTGTAAAAAACATTAGCATACATAGGACAAAATTAGACAAATAGCAATTATAAGTTAGTACAACAATAAATATTAAAGACATAATAATTCCTGTAATTGCAGTTACTTTATAATAATTATTAAAATATCCAGCAATTCCAGCAAGTATTGGACCTCCAAACAACATCCCAAAGAATATAAATGACGTGATCGCACTAGCTTCTGATTTTAGAATATTTCTAGTTTGTACCAAATAGCTTATTCCCCAAATATCAGCAAATCCTTCTAGTGATCCAACCATTAATAAATTTGCAAATGCAATGCTGAGTATTAGTTTGTTACCTAGAATGTCTTTTAGAATATTTTTAATCGGCACTTGAGTATTATTTTCGTTATTCTGTGGGTTTTTTATAAATATAAATATGATTATTCCTAATGTAATTAATAAACCTCCTAATATATATGTTACATTTATCCACCCAAATTGTTCTATCATTATACTAACGGGGTATCCACCATATAGTGCACCCATTAAACCAAATGTAAAACTCAGTCCCACCATCCGTGCGTAATATTTTTTGGCAAACCAAAGAGAAATGGTTTTAGATACACCTAAAAATCCTGCTGCAGAACTGGCGCCAATCATAAATCTACTAAATAACATTGTAATCCAGTTATCGTTTAATATTGATAATAAGCAGCTAAAACCACATATTATAGTGAATAAGCTAATTATCTTTTTAATCCCAAACCTATCTAGTAACCACGCACAAGGGATCTGCATTCCAGCATATCCCAGATAGTATAAGGAAGCAAAAAAACCAAATGAGGTAGCATCAACGGCGAATTTAGTCATGATTTCAGGCATAATTAAACCAGGAAATAGACGTGCAACAAATTGTAATGCGAAGAATAATAGTGGAAATATCCACATACACCAAGACTGAATAGACATTTTTTACCTCTATTGGTTATTTAAGTATTATTGGTTATTTTTGAATGAAGTAAGAGTAGGCGGGCTAACCGCCAATATTGTAAAT
>JABSQI010000156.1 GCA_013215905.1 Legionellales bacterium
ATATAAGAAAATGATTGACCAAAAAAAAGGAGACTCTTTAGGAGGAGGATCATTTTTCAATACAGCTATTAATAGGCTTAAAAGAAAATTTGCGTCGCAACCTAATGAAAACTTATTTTTAGCTTCTTACGAGCAATTAATTATAGATCAAATAGGAGGATTAGGATTTGGACATTGCAAAAGTGGTAAAGATAGAAAAGGCTTAGAGTTAATGCATACAGATGCTATGATAATCTATTATCATAAATATAATACTCTGCCCACAAGCCATGATGATGAAAATTTCGTTGATATTTTTGTTGAGCATTTTAAATCAAAACATCAACATAAACTAGCTGAATATAATGCCCCTGGTTCTTATGGAATTGTTAACCTAAAAGATACTTTGCCAACAAGTATTTATAAAGCTTTAAAAAAAGAAATATTAATAAATCAAAAAAATGCCAAGCTCAATAAGCCTAAATTTAAAAAGCTAAAAGATTTTTTGACTGATGTTTCATTTAAATGGCCATTCAAAAAAACCAAGAGGGATAAATATAAAGAAAGATATCAAAATTTAATTGATAATTTAGATGAAAAAATAGTTTCACATATCCCCGTTAATCGCGAAAGTAGTTCAAGCATTCTAGAAAAAATTGGGGTTAGAAAAACTTCTTTATCTGAACAAAATGATTTTTTATTTGCGCTTAAAAATGATGTTGAGAATTTATCTAGCAGCAATAATGAAAACAGTCAGTTTTTGCAAAGAGCAATGAAAGATACCATTCTTATGTATGAGTACATGACAAAGAAAGATCCATCTTTTAAAATAAGAACATTTGATGATTATCAGCAAAGAATCAATTTTTATATAGATGATGTGAAAGAATATAGTTCAATATTAGAATTACAAATGAATGATATTATAGAACAATTAGATGGAATTGATGATGATAATTTAAAACTAACTCTAACTAATGATCTTGATGATCTTAAAAACGAGATTGACAAAGCTAAAAAACTTGTAGAACAATCCCCAACTATAATTGATAATATAAAAGATATAAATACTAAGATATTAGAGTTAAAAGATTCCATAAACTACAAACAAATAATTGACAACATAGATAAATTAAATGATGCTACACAATTAAAGCAACTTGAAAAATTTAGGCAAGAAATTGAAGTGCAATTTCGAAAATATTTAGAAAATAAAGACACAGATAAAATTTTTAAACCAGAAGAAGATTTTTTAAAGGAGCTGGCAGATTTGCAATATAAAATAGATGTTAATATTGGTTATACTTTTTAAAAATATTTTTAGCATGCTTTATTTGCAATAGTTCAAATTTAACGTGACAGTTGCCCGTGAATCACGGCTCAACAATTACAAATTGTCTTTCTATAAGCTTCTAAAATATTAAATAACTGTTTACAACTCTTGGATCACAAACAGTTTCTCGAATATTATCTAAATCATTTTAGAAACCATATCTTACCTCAATTATATTTTCTCCCAATCCATATCAATTTGATCAATATTGCTAACTCTATTAGAGTGATTATTCTCATCATCTATGGGAATATGCGCAAAATTAACTGTATTTTCGACGCGTTGCTGTGCCAAACTTATTTGATTTTCTAAAATCTGAATTTGGACATCTTTTTGTTCTATTTGCTCTTTCATCATTGTTATATTCATCTGTAATTTTGATATTTTTAGTTGTTTTTCATTAATATCTTTTTGTGACCTTTCTTTCTCAACCCTTGCTTCATTCTTAAGGTTTTGTATCATAGTTCGTTGTAGCTTATGTTGTTTTTGTTCCTCATATTGGCTCTTTTGTAATTTTTTAATATCTTTTTCCTTTTCATTAATAACTGCTTGTAAATGTTGCTGTTCAATATTTGTTTTATTTTGAAAATTCTGCATTTGTAATCTCTGTTGGCGAAGCTGTTCTTGACCTGTATTTAAATTTCGTTGAAGCTCTACTATTTCTTGTTGTCTTTCATTAATGATACGGTCTAGGCGTCTTTGTTCAATACCTGCTTGGTTTTCTAGTTGCTGATCTTTATGCTGCATTAGTTGTAAATTTATTTTCTTTTCATCCAATTCTCTCTTTAATTTTTCTAGGCTATTTTGTTTATTATTAATTTCAGTTTGAAAATATTGCTGTTTAATACTAGCTTGACTTTCTAACTGTTGAATTTGTGACTGCTTCTCTACAAGCTTCTGTTTAAGGTTTTTATTTTTAGATTCTGATATATTTAGCTCAATGTCGATATTTTCAACAGATTTAGAAACCAAATTTAATAAATTTATACATTCTTTTGTCTCTTTATCTAAATTAAAAATACTAGATTGTTTATTAGTGATGTTAATAGTATTCTTAGAATTAAATTTATTTACATTAGAAAATTGATGACTTCTATTTATATATAAAACAATTACATTTTCATCAGTTAAAATGTTATCTTTTCGTAATTGTTTAATTCTATTGGAAATATGTTCGTCTTCAAATTCAAATGTTGAAGTATATTCTAATAAATTACCTTCTTTCGTTAAATCTAATAAAACTAACTTATTTTCAATACTATCAGCAATAATAACCGAAGTACCTTCATCTATGGTTAAAATTTCTGCTGTGGAAGTAATATTTTCATCCATTGTATATCCAACTACAGCATCTATATCTCTAATGGGAAGGCTTGTCATTTTCCTTTCCAGTCTAGTTAGACTGCTAGATTCAATAGGTTTTTCAAAGGTATAACTAGCTGTAATTCCACCAAAATAAACCCATTTTCTTTGATTATCATGGCTAATTTCTAAATTTAATTGAAATACTTTATTTAATTGGTAGTCTAAGTTGCTACGTAATCCTTTACGAGTTTCTAGGTATTTACGATTCTTTCCAAAATGATAATACCCTCCTCTAATAGTCAAATCTTCCATTTTAGGAATTTGACAACCAATATCTATATCAAATCCTCTTAAAGCTTGCTCTATTTTTCGAGCTATACCTACTTGAAGCTCTAATGTATTTCCTAGCTTTTTATAATGCGAAATATTAGCAGGCTCAGAGGTGGGGAACGCTTTTTGTTTAGGTAAGTAAATATTTCCCCTAAACTCTAAATAGCTTCTAAACCACTCTATTCCAATTGTTACCTGATGTATAATATTCTTATTTGATGATTTTCTTATGTCATAAAATCCATACACCCCTAAAATATTATTCCCTAATAAATTCCTTATACCAAAGCCAATATTGCCCTCTAATGCATTAGTGCTATCTGTCATTCCAATTATTGGAATATATATTAAATGTCTTGGATGCTGATATAATGGAATAACCATTCCAGGTCTGAATATTTGTCTTCTATTACCTAGTTTGCTTTCTGCTTGAATATATGGGGAATATTTTGAATAACTATTTGACTCTACTTGAAATCCTACTAAGAATAAACTAAGTAGTATCGCATAGATAATAACTCCTCTTGTTAAATGTAACCTGCTGTCCATGTCTGCACCTTAAATTTAATATGTTTATCAAAAACATTTCGTTAACCATACCATTCTCCTTATTTTGCGCTTCCATTGTAAAATACTGTTTTAAAAATGTAATTAATATAGATGATATTAAAAATGTGAGTATAAAGATAAGAATTTTGTAAGCACTACGCTACTATATAATATTGCTATGATATTCACGCATATCCAAAACTACAGACTTCATCCTGCCTTTTGGTAAAAATACCTAAACATTTATTAAAAAATGACATTGCTCTAATTAAGGAAAAACCTCTAGCTCTCAAATAAAAATCATAATCAACATGAAGAAAAAATATAAGATATGGAATTCTTATTTAATTCAAACATAAACAGAAAGCTCAATGCTTCAGAAATTATTTGGAAAAACTCTAATTCTATCATTTATAAAATCCCTTGATAATGATATTTAATCATAATAAATAAAACCAAAGATAAATTAACTCTAGATATTTTTATCATTCTACTTTTATAGTTAATTTCTGACATAAAAAATATAATTAATGATACAATTAGCAATAACATTAATGTTAGATATAAATTAATACTTAAAAAAAGGAATACCCCTCCTACCATTTGCAATATAGCTAGACAAAACAACACAAAATTAAAATTAGCATAATTGAATATATTTTTTTGTATTAAATCAATAGAATGTAAAATATAGAATGCTCCTAAAGAAAATTTGAAGATAATAGGTAAGTATATACTTAAAAACAAAGGTATCTTAGTCATGTAAAATGCCATATTTAAAAACAATAATTGAGACTAAAGAACCAAGTACAAGACCTACAAGACAATCTGTAAGATAATGTGAGTTAGTCAAAATTAGACTGCTAACTACTACTAAATATAAACTCACAGCTAATATTTTTTGTCTAGGATAGAATAAAATAATAGATGTAGCAATAACAGCTATTAAAGTGGAATGACCTGATGGTAAACTAGAAAAATGGCTAAACGGTACAAAACCATAATATTCTTTGGAAAAATTATTTGCTAGTCCTTGCTTGATATCTATTCTACCTATTATATGTCTAATTATATTGTTGATAAAAGTAGCACAAATACCTCCGCTAAATAACTGTAAAATAAACAAATGAATTCTAGATATTTTAATATATGAATGTAATAAAATTATCATAAGAGTAGGCATTAGTATAATTAATGTAATTATATTTGGTATATAAACTAATATATGAGCCGATATATTATTAATATATTTACTGTTATTAACTATCTTTGCTAGGGGAATGTCTATAAAAATATAGGAAATAC
>JABSQI010000157.1 GCA_013215905.1 Legionellales bacterium
ATTTTAAAATTCATAAGAAAGATTTGCATTCTAAAAGAGGCTTACAAGCTTTGGTTAATAGAAGAAAAAAGCTTCTACGTTATTTAAAATGTAAGAATAATTCGAGCTATTTTAACTTGATAGGTAGGTTAGAATTAAGAGATTCTTACTAAAATTTATATAATTTTTAGTGTCTATAGTGCATCTGCGCGATTTTTAAGTCTTAATCTACCTACTGACAGATGTGGGTTGCCTATTTAAATTAGAGGAAAAGAATGTTAGAAAAAAAAATAAAATTTGGTGAGCATGATTTAACTATTTCTACTGGAATTATAGCTAGGCAAGCAGATAGCTCTGTCATGGTTAAGATGGATGATACTGTAGTATTAGTTACGGTAGTAATAAATAAAGATGTACAAGAAGGTAGGGATTTTTTACCTCTGACAATAAATTATCAAGAAAAAAGTTATGCTGCTGGCAAAATTCCAGGAGGATATTTTAAAAGAGAAGGACGTTCCTCGGAATATGAGACTTTAGTTGCTAGGCTCATGGATAGACCAATTAGACCTTTATTTCCAAAAGGTTTTTCTCATGATATTCAAATTATTGCGACAGTACTGTCTATTGACCCTGATATTGCAGCTGATATTCCAGCAATGATTGGAGCATCTGCAGCATTATCTTTTTCTGGAGTCCCTTTCGATGGGCCTCTTGGTGCTATTAGAATTGGCTATGCAGATGGTATATACATGGTAAATCCTAAAAATAGTCAACTACAAGATTCTGAACTTGATTTAGTTGTTGCAGGTACAAAAGATCATGTCTTGATGGTTGAATCACAAGCTGATGAATTGTCTGAGTCTGTTATGTTAGGTGCCGTAATGTATGGTCATGAAATGATGCAAGAAGTCATCAACTTGATTAATACAATGAAGCAGGAACTCAATGTTCAAGAATGGGAGTGGAGCAAGCCAGAAAAAGACAAAGAATTATATGCTAAGTTGGAAACTCAATTTCTTGAGGATATTACACAAGCATATAAAATAAAAGCTAAATTAGAAAGAAGTGCTAAATTGAATATATTAAGAGAAGAAGCTATTGCTCAGCTTGGAGATCAAGATGATGACAAACTAAATTCTAAAATTTCTAATTATTTTCATGATATTGAATACAACATAGTACGGAAAAATATTTTACAAGGTGAGCCTAGAATAGATGGGCGTGATACTAAAACCGTTAGAAATATTAGCGTTGAAACAGGGCTTTTACCAAGAGCGCATGGATCCGGTTTGTTTACTAGAGGAGAGACTCAAGCTATAGTTGTTACAACCATTGGTACTGAGAAAGACAAACAGATTATAGATGCTTTGGATGGTGAAAGACATGATTATTTTATGTTGCATTATAATTTCCCTCCGTATAGTGTTGGAGAAATAAGTATGCAACTTGCTCCTAAAAGAAGAGAAATAGGGCACGGGAAACTAGCTAGGAGAGCGCTAGAAGCTGTTTTACCATCTAATAAAGATTTTCCATATGTAACTAGAGTTGTTTCAGAAATTACTGAGTCTAATGGTTCTAGCTCTATGGCTACTGTTTGTGGTGCTAGTATTTCTTTGATGGATGCTGGTGTACCTGTTAAAGCGCCAGTTTCTGGTGTTGCAATGGGGCTAATTAAAGAGGGAGAAAAATTTGCTATTCTAACAGATATATTAGGTGATGAAGATCATTTAGGAGATATGGACTTTAAAGTAGCTGGAACCGCAAATGGAGTAACTGCTTTGCAAATGGATATAAAGATTTCTGGAATAACAAAAGAAATTATGGAGCAGGCTCTTGATCAGGCTAAAGATGGTAGAATGCATATTCTAAATGAAATGAGTAAGCATATTTCTGAGCCAAGACAAACAATGGCTAAACATGCTCCTAGAATATATCAAATTCAGATTGCCACGTCTAAGATAAAAGATGTTATTGGTAAAGGAGGAGCTACTATTAGATCTTTAACTGAGAATTCTCCAGGGGCAACTATTGATATAGATGATGCTGGAATGTTGAAGTTGTTTTGCTCTGATGATGTTGCTGCTAATGAAATATTGGATAAAATAAAAAATATTACCGCTGATATCGAAGTTGGCACTATTTATGATGGAAAGGTTGTCAAAATTGTTGATTTTGGCGCATTTGTTTCTGTGTTAAATAAGAAAGAGGGTTTATTACATATCTCACAAATTAGTGAAGAAAGAGTAAATGATGTCGCTGATGTATTATCAGAAGGGCAAGAAATAAAGGTTAAAGTCATTGATATTGATAAATCTGGTAGATTTAAATTATCAATGAAAAATGTCCATGGTTCTAGTGAAGCAGTTGCTGAAGAAGCTTAACTGAAATTTCTCAGCAAATAGAGAACATATAATAGTTCATCAAAATTTGCATTTATACCTGATGGATTAACAAACTGTCAGGTCTAATTTAAAAATTTATATGTGAATCCTAATTCAACCGACGTTATAAATATTGTAGATTTTAAGTTTTCTTCATTAATCTTAATAAATCTAGTGTTATGAGCCCCAAAAGTTCTAATAGAGCAGCCAATCATGAAAGATTTATTAATATAAAATCTATGTGTAACTACTATGTTAATTGCAAATTTATTATTTTTATAAATGTCTGTTGAATCTCCACCGTAATTATATCTAACTCTATAATGTAAATATCCACATCCAATAGTGATAGCAGGTCGCCATATTAATCTAGTTGGGATCTCAAGACTGCCGTTCACCATGATCCATACAGCAGGGTTAGTTGTTGTAATTTGTGGTGACTCATATTTTATTATGTTGCTGCTATTTGTTATATATAACTTTTTAGGTTTTAATTCAGTAAATATAACCTCTAATTCTGCACTAATTATTTTTGTTATCTGAATACCATTAGCAAAAGAACCAATTGCCGAAAAAACATTATCCCGATAGGAAAGAGCAGCTTTATAATTTACATTACCTATCTGAATAGATTTTTGTTGCTGCTCCATATAAAGATTGCTGCCTTGTGACATTCTTAAATATATATTTTTACCATAAGATAAATGAGTGATTACGTTAATACACAATACAGTAATCAATAAAAAAAGTCTTTTCTTAGAATGCATGAGGTGAAAAAATAATGTACATCTTGATGTGCGTTATATTATCACAAACTGATAATTTTTCAATATTAAAGAATATATTTCACACATAACGTTTTGTGTTATTTTGTAATTCTTTATATTGGATATGTTATTTTGAAGAAGATGGTTTAGGAAAAGAGCAATTTGTCTGTTTAGGATAGAATTTGGAGGATTATATTTAAGCCTGAGGATTTTCTGACGAAGTTATAGTTTTTTTAACAATTGTATTATTGTTTGTAATGTAATAATAATTTTACAACTAATACAGATCAAAGAATACTCTTACATATTATGTTTTTACTGTAGCACGTAATAGTAAATAGAACAACAAGACATTTTTTAAGGCATCTTGGCTATCCTTGTATGAAGAGATTAGAATTAAGTAAATTATGAGATTTAAAGTTGCTACAAATTGTATTATATCTATATTTTATTGTATGTTTACAAGCTCCACTTTCTGCTCATTACCACGAGGTACAATGACTTTGATAGAAGCATCTCTTGTGGTTGGTATAAATAGTTTTACTGATCAAATAGACGGGGTTGTTTATAAAATTCAAGTTTATCCAAAAGAGCCTCGCAAGGATAGAGAAATAACAAGTTCTCAATATAAACAAATATGTTTAAAAAGATTTGCAAAAAAACACCCTGCTGAATATAGGCTAATGAAAAAGCCTGAAAAAAAAGGAATGTTATTCACCTTTTTTAGTAGTGAATTCCAAGATGAGAATAGCAAAAGTGTAAGAACTTATATTATTTTCCCAGATGTCATACAATCTTTAGGTAACAGCGAATTCAAAGTGGTAAATCTAGATCAATTTATGGTAACTGTAACTCCAGCTAAATCTAACACAATATAGAGGAATAATATCAACAGATAGTCATTTTTATAAAAAAATGTATACGAAATAGAATTGAGAATTATATGTAATGGTATAGTATTTCTTATTATGTTTATCTATATATGACTTTCATAATCAGAATAGAAAAAGTAGATGCCCCAGTGAGTACACAAGATAGAATCAATGGAATTGAATTTACAAGTATGCCATAGATGAGCCAGCTGACTAAACCGGTGTTATAGATAATAAAAGTAATTAAAGATAGATCTCTGGTTGAGCGTGTTTGATATGCACGAACTAGTTGTGGAATAAACGCACAAAAAGAACATACAACAGCAAAATAACCAATTACATCACGAAATTCATACATCTAAATTATTATAGTTCACTAAACCAAAATTACAAATTAGTATTATATTTATTATGCTATAAGAGTATGTATTTATTAGCAATGCTTTGGTTCATAATGGGTTTTTCCCGTTTGCTAGCTGATTATTAAATAGTATTTGGTGATAAAGGATTAGATTCCATGGTTGTAGTATTGGAGATTTCATTAGCAACTGCATAATCAACTATATCCAGCTCTGGAAAACCTTCTTTAAATATTTCCACAACCTCATTTAAATCCTTATGCTTTGATATATTAATTTCTTCACACAGTTCTTTTAAAGAAATAATATTTTGACTATTTGCTGCGGATTGTATTTTGTCTATTAATGGATCAGAAGATTTATTTTTACATCTTGCTGCCAGTTGACTTATTAGTGTGTTATATACTGTTTGTACTGACGATAGATCTTT
>JABSQI010000158.1 GCA_013215905.1 Legionellales bacterium
AGTCGGTAAAGGTAGATTAAGGCTTGACATTTCTGTTATCTCGTAACTAGGCTGGTTTGTTATTTCTATTCTATTGATCCCCCAAATATCAGCAAGACTTGTTATTGGAGCATTAATACTAGTCCAAGTACATCTAAACAAAGTATCAATTCCACTTAATACAGAACCGTTTAATGGTGTCATGTTTATTGCATCAAAAGTTTCTATTTCACAACTCCAAACAGGGGTTACTAATCCATCTTTTTCATAATCGTAAACCGTTATATTAGGACTAAGAAATAAATAATCTGTTGCACCTGAAACGCCCAACGGAGAAGTTCCAGAAATATTACTAAATATTGCCAATCTAATTTCATAATTATTAAGCAAAGAGTAATTTGAAGCCTTATCATTAAAGTTGTTATTCGGTTCTGATGGATCAAAAAATATTGTATCTGTTGCATTATTTACTACCCAGTCTTGCCAGATAATCTTTTGGGCAAATCTACCTGAATACTTATGTAATCCTGCTGTTTGAGGTCCTATATTAATTATAACTTCGTTAAATTGATCCCCACTTTCTAAAATATAATTTCTTGTTGTGTTTGCTGTTATTTGCTGAACACCTCCCGAAACTACAGATGTAGCAGGACTAAAAGAATAGCTGTCTAATTCCCAAAATTGATTAGTTATAGTATTGTATGCTACAATTTTAAACTCCAAAGAGTTCATTACTGCTGATAAATTTAGATTTAAATCAAATTCAAAATCCACAACCAAACCATCTTCATTCCAACTAACCATATTACTAAAACCAGCCCCAAGCCCTATTTGCTGATTATGGGGGTAAATTTGATTTTTAGTAACATGCATTAAATCTGAAATATCTGGACTCTGATCATACAGTTCTACATCAGCTAATAACATTACCCTGTCTGAACCTGTATTTGTTAAACTAACATCTCCCACTTGAACACCAATAGCAAAATAAATTGGAGAAGTATTAAATTTTGAAGATAAAAAAGCCTTTTGAGTTGATGTATATTCCACATCAAACATCATTGTAAGGGTAGAACCAATTGGAGTAAATACTATGATATTAGAAATAAGACCTTCAACACCTACACCTCCACTCCCTCCTGAAACTTGAAAAGCATTATCATAGAAAAAGTTGTCTTGAACATTAGAAAGTGTTGTGTTTGTGTATTCGTTTTGTTCTGGTAAGTAAGAAATAAAAGCCCCTAATTTATCACCTACAACAAAACTTCTGTTAAGTGCTTCTACCTGTACTGTTACCGTTGTTTTTGTACCTATCAATAAACCACTAGCGGTGTTTCCTGTTGCTTGTTCTTTATATGATATTGAGTTTATTTTATAGTCTACATTAAAACCGTTAAAATTTTCATCATACCAAGCAACCGCTCCAAGCATATTATCTACTAAAATAGATTTTGCAGTGTTTGGATTTGATAGTGAACTCCTAAACTCTGGATTATAAACATAGTTTAGTGTATTACTACCGCTTAATATTTGAGGTGGAATACCTGTCTGTAGGTTTGGTAACTCACCATCTAAATAATACGGGTTTACCATAAATTCATGCTCAATTTCAAACCTTTGAACATCATAACTAGGATTACTTAAAAACCTAGCTTTTGCACTTCCAGTAATCCAGTCATCAAAAACACCTAATTTCTGCAAAGGAACAAAAGCCGTACTTCTAACACCTCCCCCTGTATCAAGACCAATTCCTCCTGAATAATAACCTTGTGTATTTTGTGAAATCTTAGATAAATTATTGTAAGATTCTCCCGTAGTATTTAGTCCAAACTCATAAACTAGAGCCTCCAAAGATGTTAAACCAATTAAAGCAGCATTTGCAGAATCTGTAATTGATCCAGAACTTAATGTATAATAAATTTCTAATTCACTTTGGCTAATTGCAGTTATTGTAATATAAGCTGTAACTATTCCGTTTTGACTCCAAGCACAATAATCACCAACACTAAAACCATCAACAACCCAACTGCCAGTGTTTTTACTTATTGTACCAAGCAATACATCAGCACTCCAAAGCT
This sequence comes from Legionellales bacterium, assembly GCA_013215905.1. The sequence continues at coordinate 2,058 of JABSQI010000158.1, forward strand.
CACTTGCGGTAACACTCCCATTCCATCGAACATCAATCTGAGTTACTACTTTTACTTTTTCCATTATAGAGCCGCTAAGATTTAAAGCAAAATCAGTAGGATTTGAAGCAAAACCTACCCCATTTTTATACTCGTTAAACCATTTTTGATTCGCTACCGTTACAGTAATTGCCATTATTGATATTTTTTAAATTGTTCCTTAAATTGGTCAGCACTCATTTCTCCCGATGCAACCTTATTTAAACTGTCTTTAAGAAAATCTTTTTGCTCTCCATTTTCTAGGCTGTTTATTCCATTACTTGCATTGTTTATTAACTCGGATTTAATATCCCTTAAACCGCTTTTAAATTGATTTAATGTTTCTAGTAATTTCTTATGCGTTTCCATCCTATGAAGGGTTTATATAAGTTTCTGATAAGTTATATGTATAAGGTTCTCGTACCCAAAAATCTATAATGGCTTTATCTCTTCCAATTGTCCATTCAAATTTAATAATTTTTGCTTGTTTTCCCTTAAAGTAAAAGTAACTATTTATTGTTAATTTTTTATAGTCCTCAAATCCAAATGGTATACTTACTCCTTTATAGTAAGTTTTTTGCCCTTGAAAATTATTTAAAACAAAACTCTTTTCAGAATGATAAAGGTCGTATAGTATCTTAGCGTTCCACTTATCCCTATAATCTATAGGTAAACTACTACCGCCACCAGTATAAACTAATTTAGGTACTGTATGCCAATTTGTAGACTGTTTTAGTACTCCTACCCGACCTTTAACTTGCTGCACGAAGTTAGTAGGTTTGCCAAAAAAATCTGTTAAATCATCAACAACCCCAGCAACCTCTTTTAAGAATCTTTCTAAAGCATTTAATTCATTCTTTCTTGATGGTAGGGCAGTTTCAAAATTAACCTCTTCTAATCCCTTTAATAAAACAGCTCTTTTTCTTATAGTAGTTAATTGTGTTGTTCTAATTTCGTAAGCAGTACCTAAATAATTATCAATAGTCCATTCATCTTGTTGGTCTATTCTAAATGTTAATAATCTTTCTGGCTTAATTTCTTCCGTATTATATTGCTTCGTGTCTAAAAGAACATCGGGTAAACTCCATGTTGACTGTTGCAACCAATAAGGATCATTTCTACTTCTAAAATGAACCTCACCATTTACTATTGTAAATTTTGCGTTAAATAAATCTTTGGCAATGGTAAATAATTCATTACACTTATAACCATAATCAAAAACATTTGGGATACCGCTTTGCGTTCCTTTAGTAACTGAAATAAAACCTGCCAAAGTTTTTTCATCTGTATTGGGATTACTAGGTAGAAATAACACTTCATCTAAAAAGTTTATCGGAGAAACAAACCCATATCCAAAATGAGTACAAACCGACTTTAATAATGTTCTTAGTGGAATCGCTAAATGATCACGCTTTCTAGGTAATAGGGTTTCAAATAAAGTTTTTGACAGTTCAACAACCGCTAAAGCTAGAATAGCCACATACGCCAATATTAAAATAGCTTTTAAAATTGTCATAACAACAACCCCTAAAGCAGTGCTACCAGTACCAATAAATAGAGATAGCCCAACTACATCAGCAATAGCATTAGCAAGTTTTTCAACTCCCTCTGCTAATTCTTTAACCATTAAATAAAGAACAACAGAACTCATTAGAATTTCAAACATATTAAATTTCTTCTCTACCAAGTAAGGAACTTTTACATAGTCTGCAGAAGTTATTACCCCAATGCTTTCTAAATATCCGTAAGTTATACCCTCTACTTGTTCAAAAAAGTTATCTAAACTATCATCTTTTATTACACTAACATCAACTTTTCCATCTTGTGGAAAGTCTTTATATCCATTTGTAAAGTCTAAAAAGGCTTTAAAATCTTCTTCTACTTGTTGATTATTAAATAAAGTCAACTGAAAAGGCATCCCCTCAAATATTCCTACTCCATTTGATAAGCCGTCAGAAATCCATTTATTGATTGAATCCCTAGATTCTAAAGGAAAAGAAAACTCTTCAATGGCTAAACTTGGTTGTATAGAATTGTTTTGATAATCGGCAACTATCTTAATGTCCTCCCATTCTAAAGGTGCGTTTTGTTTAACACCATCTAGTAAAAACCTTGCTTCTGAATTTATGGATAAATCGCTCATTTATGTAATTTACTTCGTTCAGTTATTTTTTTGTTGCCTTTTCTTGAAACTAAATTAATAAAGCCTCTTACTTCATCAATACTAACCATTCCCTCAGGAATATCAATTCCTTTTATACTTTGATTTAATTGGTTTAATTTACTTACAATTTGAGAGCTATTGCCCATTCCGTTTAAAGCAAAAGAATTAGTATTAATTAAATCATTTGATTTGTCGTATTTCATAATATCGGTTAAAACCCCGTTATCGTACATTTTTACAATGTCTTTCATTTCTTCACGACTTCTAAAACCTACTTCACCTCTATCTTTTTTACTCAATACTTGCTCATTAGGGTGTAATATCCAAGCCTTACCCCCTTTACTATCTAAATCCCCACGACCACCAGTATCATCTACGCCATCAAAAGCAGTTAAACCACCTGCAAGGGCTTTTAAAACACTTACATCTGCTATTGTTTTGGCTAAATCCCCATCATTACTATTGAACGAAGATAAAACAGCAAAGAAAGCCTTTGTTCTTTCTTGGTTTTTTCGTGTTCTTTCACGCTCTCTTTCTAATTCAG